>NZ_JBQILM010000036.1:0-18406 GCF_056797215.1 Evtepia sp. | reverse complement strand
AAGTTCTTTTTGCTTACTTTTTCTTTCAAGAAAAAGTAAGTTGGTGTTGATTGCGGTGAGGGTCCACCCGTTCCCATCCCGAACACGGAAGTTAAGCTCACCCGCGCCGAAAATACTTGTTTGGAGACGAACCGGGAAAATAGGTAACGCCAACACAGAAAAGCAGAGTGGTCGAAAGACTGCCCTGCTTTTTTGCAATTCGGAATACTTAGACAGGAGGAACTACCATGGAAATGAGACGGAAGGAATTGGCGGTCACAGACCCGAAGGAACTGGACGAGATCATCCTAAGCTGTGACTGCCTGCGACTAGCCCTGCCTGATGGGGACTACCCCTACATTGTCCCCCTGAACTTTGGCTACTCCCGCCAGGATGGCCAAGTAAAATTCTACATCCACAGCGCTGGCGCAGGGAAAAAGATCGAGCTGATGCGGCGTGAGAAGCGGGGCAGCTTTGAGCTGGATACCCAGCACCGCCTAAAAACCGGAGAACAGGCCTGCAATTATGCCATGGCTTACCGCAGTGCCACAGGCCGCTGCCAGATCACAGAACTAACCACCGCGGAGGAGAAGGTCGCAGGCTTGCAGGTCATTATGTCCCACTACTCTAACCGGACAGATTGGAGCTTCTCGCCGGCAACCTTGGAAAAAACCTGTGTGTTCTGCCTGACGGTGTCAGAGCTCAACGGAAGAAAGCATGATTAAATGAAAAAGTGTCGCTCTCAAGAATGAGGGCGACACTTTTTTGCGTGATACCAGCGATCAATGTTCGCGAAGATAGGCCAGCAGAGGTTCGATATATTCCCGGGATTTGTGGTCATAGGAGTGGGCAATAGCTGATTCAAACATCAAATCCTCTGGGGTTTTATCCTTCTTTTTCTTCATCATGGACGCCGCAGCCTTCATCATGAGTCTGTCCGGCAGGGACATCTTTTCGTAGTTCAAACCGCTTTGCATGTAGAAGTGGGGCAGGGAGGACAACTCCTCGGCGGTAAGATTGTTGGCCCAAAACTTCTCCACAATGGCCTCCGCAGCGTTGGGGGTGGCACCGGTGACGAAGAGGATCAGCCTTTGTGTGCCACCCTGCTTCACCAGGGCCTTAGCCTTGTGAAAGCTGTCAATGCGCTCGGCATGGGCTCGGGTACCGAAGATTACCGTGTCATAGTGGGATAAGAGCTCCGCCGACGCCTCTTTGAGGGGAACCAGGGGGCAGGAGAGGGCAGCGGCAATCTGCTCCGCGTACCATTTGGTGAAGCCGGTGCTGCTTTTGTAGACGATGATGATGTTACGGTCCATGAGGGATATCCTCCTTTGACGGTGGGGTCAGCTCCCGTTGGCCTCCTTGCTGCCGTGGAGCAGGTCGGCTACGGTGGCAATGGCCACATAGGCGTTGCTGTCGATCTCCCGGACCATAGCCTTGATCTTGACGATTTGGAAGCGGTTAGCCACCACGTAAAGCATAGTGCGGGGCTTTTTGGAATAGAAGCCGTGGGCGTCGATCATGGTGATGCCGATCTTAAACTCGTCGGAGATCGCCTTGGCCACCTTGTCCGGTTTTGTGGTGATGATGGTGGCAGATTTCGAGCTATCCAGACCATCCACAATAAAATCGACGGTCTTTGAAGCGGCGGCGTAGGTGACGATGGAGTACAAGGGCAAAACCCAACTGCCTAAGATGATGCCGCAGATGATGTAGAGCAGCACGTTGTAAATCAGCATGAAGGTGCCGACAGAAATGCCCAGGCCCTTGGCGAACACCACGGCGATAACCTCTATGCCATCCATGGCCCCGCCGTAACGGATGGCCAGACCGCTGCCAATGCCGGAAATCAAGCCGCCAAAAAGGGCGCAGAGGAAGAGGTCTGTGCCAGCCAGGGGGGAGGCAATCCTCACATCTACGGGCAAAACGTCTGTGATGAGATAGGCACACAGGGCGTAAATGCACACCGCAAAAATGGCGTAGACGGAGAACACCACCCCTTGCCTCTTGAGGCCGTACAGCAGCAGGGGTACATTCAGCACCACCAGAAAGAAGGAGAGGGTCAAGTACTCCGGGGTGAGCTGGGAGAGAAGGATGGAGGTGCCGGAAATGCCGCTGTCATAGAGCTGCACCGGGGCGATGAAGATGGTGACCCCAATGGCATTGACGATGCCGGCAAATAGGAGAAGGAGAAAGTTGAGGGGTTTGAATTGGTGGATGGTGGCAAGGATACGGTTTTTTGTGCTGTGCAAAATAAAGATTCCTCCTGGTAAACGGTGACAAACAAGGTTTGCCGGGGGATGGATGTTATAGTAGAAATTATAACATAGGGAGAAATCCATTGCAAGGGCAGTGGCTGCCAGTCACTCCTCCGCCAGCAGGGCCTGGAGGTTCCCCGCCTGGATGGCTGGGAGGAGCCGGGCAAGTGTTTCCTCCGGCCAGTCCCACCACCGGAGGGCTAGGAGCTGGTCAATGCTTGCCTGGTCATAGCGTTTCCGGATGGGCCGGGCGGGGACACCACCCACAATGGTATAGGGTGGGACATCCTGGGTGACCACGGCGCGGGCCGCGATGATGGCCCCGTCCCCAATGGTAACGCCGGAGAGGATTACAGCCTCATAGCCGATCCATACGTCGTTGCCAATGATGATGTCCCCGCGATTCTCCCAGGCCTGGGTGAGCTGGTGCCAGGGTTGGCCCCACTCCTCGTAGAAGAGGGGGAAGGGATAGGTTGAGAGGGAGGAAAGGCTGTGGTTGGCGCTGGTGAAGAGGAACTTTGCCCCGCAGGCAATGGAACAAAAACGGCCAATGCGCAGCTTGTCGCCGTTGATGGGGTAGTGGTAGAGCACATTGTTCTCCTGGAAGCCTCTGGGGTCGTGGACAAAGTCGTGGTACATGGTAAAGTCCCCCACCTGGATGTTGGGATCGGTGACGACGCTTTGGAGGTAAACGGTCTGCCGGTCGTCGGAGCGAGGATAGATTCGTTGATTGTTTGCCATGGTATGGCCTCCTGTTCTGGATGGGATGAGAACAGTATACCCCTGGAACCGGCGGGGACGCAATCCACCAAACACTTCGGAGAAGAAAAGGGGACTGCCGGATGGGCAGCCCCCTGGGGTCATTTCGCATAGACGATTTTCCGGATGGCAGAGACGGAGAGGTGGTACTCCTGGGCCAAGGTGTCGAAAGAGGCACCCCGGCGGCGTTCCGCCCGGATGGCTTCGTTGCGCCGGTCCAGCGCCTGCCGGGAGCCGGAGACTTCCCCCCAAGCCCGGTGGGCTGTCCCCTTGGTGGGGACATAGAGGTAGCCTCCCTGGACATAGTGCTGCAGCTCCTGCAATAGGGCGGCGGGGAGGACGGCGGCGGCGTTGTGGTGTTTCATGGCTTCCTCCTTACGATGGGGTTTCAGGAACGCCAGAAACTGGACGCGGCCAAGGGGCTCAAAGGCGCCCAGAGTTGCTCCACGCAGGGGCCGCGCCGGTCACTGGCTGTGCGTGGAGCCAAACATCGCATTTTCGTTTTTCATTCTGACACATGGAGTGCCTCCTTAGGCCATAGGACGGTTAGATGTTCTGATAAAAAAGCCCGTGCTGGGTGCAGTACCACAGGAGCTTCCCGTGGGAAGCGGCGGGTAGGCGGACTTGCAGGTCCCATTCCGGGTAGAGCTTCCGCAAAAGCATGCTATCTCCTGTGAGCAGGGCCACGAAGGAGATGGAGTGCCCCTTTTCCATGGGGTGGCGGGTGGTGAGGAAGAGTTCTCCATCCACAGACTCCATAGAGAGCTGATGGACTTCCTCCGCTTTCTGGGGCTGAAGCGGGGTCAACTTCTTTCCGCAGCAGGAGAGTGTGGGTTCTGCCAGGGCTGTGACCAGATTGCCACAGGCGGGGCAGACGTAAAGGTTCATTTTTTTCATAGTGCCTCCTAATGGTTCGTTGCTGTCCAGTTGGCCGGAGAGGAGGCCCTCCAGCTCCACCTCCAGGACCTGGGCCAGGGCAGGCAGCAGGGAGACGTCGGGACAGCCCAGGCCTCGCTCCCACTTGGAGACGGCCTTGTCGCTGACGTTGAGCTGTAGCGCCAGCTGGCGCTGGGTGAGCTTGTGTTCCGTGCGCAGGCGGCGGATGAGTGTGCCGATCAAGTTGGTATCCATGGGGACTTCCCCTCCATTCGCGCCTATTATAGCGCGGATGGAGGGGAATTGCAATCGACGGTTGGTAGAGTGGGCGCATCAGCCGGAAAACTTGCGGTTCCCATGGGCCTGGATTTATGGTAGAATCAAAAGAAAAAGGGGAAGATCGTATTCCAGCGTGGGTATTGGGATAAGCTCTCTTTCTTGAAGCAGCACGATCTCCCGATAGAATAAAGGAGGGGTGCGGGATGAACGATAGCCTGGAATTTGAAAACAGGGAGGCGTTTCGGCAATGGCTTACGGCCCATTGCCAGTCCAAGGAGGGCATCTGGCTTCTCTTTGGCAAGGCCGGTGGGCCCAAAACCATCAAGGCCGGGGAGGCCCTGGAAGAGGCTCTCTGCTTTGGCTGGATCGACGGGCAGATGCAGCGCATGGATGAGAAATGCTACAAAAAGTATTTTGCCCCCCGTCGGGAGAAGAGCAAATGGTCCGAGAAGAACAAGGCCCTGGCCCAAAGCCTGGAGGAACGGGGGCTGATGACCGACTTCGGCCGGGAGAAGATCCGGGAGGCCAAGGAGAACGGCCAGTGGGACGCGGCGAAGTCCCCGGCGGTGACGCCGGAGCAGATCGACAGCGTGGCAGTTCTGCTGGAGGGCCATGAGCCCGCCTATACCAACTTTCAAGCCATGCCCCCTTCCGTGAAGAAGACCTATACGCGGGCGTACTATGACGCCAAAACCGAGGCGGGTCGGGAAAAGCGTCTGGCCTGGATGGTGGACCGGCTCAACCAAAATTTGAAACCGATGTAACAGAAACTAGAGGGGCCTCCGATTGGGGAGGCCCCTCTTCATTAGGATGTGCTCAAACGTATTCCACCAACTGCACCATGTACCCATCTGGGTCATGAAGGAAATAGAACTTCATGGTGGGGTTGGGGGACACCGGCGGCGGTACTGCCACCCCCTGGTCTGCCAGCTTCTGCAACAGGGCGGCCATGTCCGCCGGGGCGAAGCCCAGGGACAGACCCTGACCGGGGGCTTCCAGTTTGGGGCCGGCCTTGCGGATCAGCTCTAGCTTGGTGCCCTCCCCATCTCCCAGCATGGCGATCTCGTTGGGGCCGGCAGGGAAGCGCTCCGCCACAGGCAGGCCCAGCAGGTCATGGTAAAAGGCGAGGCTGCGGTCCAGGTCGCTGACCTGGATGGTGGTCCAGACAAATTTCATGGGGAAACCCTCCTTGTAATTCTGTGTCATTTCAGTATACCACAGGGCTTGGCAGGGGCGCAAGGAGGAATTAGGGGCCGAAGAGCTGCCGCTTGCAGCTGTCCAACCACTCAATGGCCTTGAATTTGAACACATAGGGCTGGGAGGACTCGGTCACCAGGGCGTAGTCCTGGCCGGAAAAACCGGCGGTTTTTAGGGCGGTCTCGCTCACCGCCCCCAGGCACAGGGAGGGATAGACCACGCACCACCAGTTGTGCCCTTCCCCCTCGCCAATGACCACCCGCAAGGCCTGGTAGTTCCCGGCGGGGAGGGCGATGTCCTCATACTGCCGGGTGGGGAACCAGGTATCTTCTAGGGAGACCTGGACGGCATAGCCGTAGCCTTGGTTCTGAATCTCCTGGGCGGCAGCCTGAGCCAAGGTGTCCAGATTGTCTTGGAGCACGGCGGCGGCGGCCTGGACGCCCTCCTGGCCGGTGAGCAGGGTGCCCGCCTGGGCCAGGACCTTGTCCCGGACTTGGAGCTTTAGGTCTTGGTCCGCCTGGCTGTCGGAGTTGGCCAGGACGTGGAGGCGGATGACCTTTTCCGCCAGTTGGGCCTGGGCCGTCTCCGCCCAGAGGGCTGTACAGATCAGAACGCCGCAGACCAAGGGAAGGAGGCGGCGCCAGGGGAAGGAGCAGACTGCACTATGTATCCGTTTCATAAAAAACACCGTCCATCTTTTGGGATTTACCCATAGTATGGACGGTGGATTTTGCTTTTATACAGAAATTTCCTCCGGGGAGACAAGGGGCCGGGTGAGGAAGGTTTCCGGGTAGCTCTCCTTTAAGAGGGCTACTGCCTCCTGGGCGGCGGACTCCTGGTCAAAGAGGCCGAACACGGTGGGCCCGCTGCCGCTCATGGCACAGCCCAAGGCCCCGGCCTGGACCAGGGTGTTTTTGAGCCCCTCAATTTCCCGGCGCTGCCGGGGGGGGAGGGTGTGCTCAAAGACGTTGAACAGGCGCCGGGCCACTGCCACCAGGTCCCCCTGTTCCAGACCTTGGATCAGCCCCTGGGTGTCCGGCCGCAGCTTTGGCCGGGCTTTGTCCCAGGCCCGGTAGAGGGCGGGGGTGGAGAGGGAGAAGAGGGGCTTGCACAGGACAATCCAGCAGGGGGGCAGGGAGGGCAGGGGTGTCAACCGTTCCCCCCGGCCCTGGGCCAGGGCGGTGGTGCCCAGGACGCAGTAGGGCACGTCGGAGCCCACCGCCTCACCGATCCGGGCCAGTTCCTGGGGGGAGAGGCCCGCTCCGGTAAGCTGGTTCAGCCCCCGGAGCACGGCGGCGGCGTCGCTGCTCCCCCCGGCGGTGCCGGCACACACGGGGATGCGCTTTTGCAGGGAGATCAACAGATCCCGCCACGTCCCCCCGGTGGCCTGGCGGAAGGCCAAGGCGGCGGCTACCGCCAGGTTGCTCTTGTCGTTGGGGAGGAAGCGCAGCCCCGACTCCGCCCGGATGCCCCCGGGGGAGCCGAAGTCCAGGCGGATGCGGTCGCACAGGGACACCGACTGCATCACCATGCACAGCTCGTGGAAGCCATCCTCCCGGCGCTTGAGAATGTCCAGGGTCAGGTTGATTTTGGCGGGGGCCTGTAGGGTCAGGGAGGTCATTTGATCTTCCGGGCCTCCAAGTAAAAGCGCTTGTCCTGGGCCTCGCCCATGGAGAAGGTCTTGCGGGGGAGGGCCCCGTCAAAGATCACCGTGGGGAAGAGCTGGGACTTGGCCATGGCGGGGAGCAGGAAGCCAAGGGCCCCCGGCTGCTGGGCCAGCTGCCGGGTGACGTCCTCCCCGTGGATATAGTCGATCTTGCCCCCGTGTTCTTCCAGGTACTGGTCCAGGAAGTGCTGCAAGGTGCCGACCTCCAACTGGGCGCTGGGGTTGGGCACCGTGACAATGCCCTCCTCCCCGGCCAGGACGTAGGGGAGCTGGTGGCCTTCACCGGCGCCGTAGTGGGCACCGGGATAGGCGGCGATGAGGGCGTCCAGGAGTGCCTTGGGCTCCACATCGAAGAGGACACGATGGATGGCCTCGAACTCCAAGGAGGCGTCGTGGAGGTTCACCAGCTCCACCAGGGCATAGCGGGCGGGGTGGTTCTCCTGCTCCTGGGGGGAGAGGGTGGCCTTGATCTCCTCCCAGCAGGCCTTGGCGGTGGCCAGGGAGTGGTTTCCGTCTCCCATGGCGAAGGTGAGCACCGGCTTGCCGGGGGCATTGTAGAAGGTTTCAAAGCGCTGGGGATCTGCCAGGGCGGTGAGGGCGTTCTCCACAGCCTGGTTCTGCTCCGGGCTCAGACGGTAGCCCCAGATCCGCCCGCCGTCCTCCATAAGGGAGGCCATATAGGTGGGGGACTTGGTGCTCCGGGGGGGCTGCTGGCACAGGGGCTCAATGACGGTCTTGTCCGGGTCGTCGATGAGCACCATGATGTGGGGCAGCTCCACTGCCGCCCCCCGGCGGACCTTCATTCGGGGGGGGATGCGGGAGAGCACGGTGCCCTCGGTGGCCCGGATGGGGGTGCCGGAGCCTTTGGCGTAGTCATACTGTTCCAGATCCAGCTTGCCCACCAGGCCGAAACGGGTCTTGCCGTTGCTGAGCTTGCGCTCCACCAGGACCAGGGAGTCGTCCATGGAGCGCAGGCGGTCGTTGGCCAGATAGTCGTCCATGGTCTTGTGGATTTTCTCGATCTCTTGGTCTACCCCGTCGCTTTCCAGCTTGCTTTCCGGGAGGATGAGGCGCAGGGTGGAGGGGGCGTCGCCCACGTACTGGTCCACCCGCTCCCAGTATTCCGGCTGGGAGGTGTATTGGTCGCAGGCTACCACGGCCCACTTGGTGAGGCCGCAGTCGTAAGGCAGCAGGATGTCTGCGGGGGAAAAGGCGATCTTTGACATGATGGATTCCTCCGTTTATCTGTAGTTTATCATGGGTGCTGTTCAAAAAGCAGGGGCATGAGCACGGGGGCACCGGCGGCGTAGGCGGGGCCTTTTTCACCGCTCTCCTCGCTGTAGGGCAGGCCCCGTCCGCTGTCCTTCCTGCTGTCATAGAGCAGGTAGGGTACCGGGTCCGCGTCGTGGCCCCGGGTGGCGGTGAGGGTCTTGTGGTCGGAGAGGATCAGCAGGCGGAAGTCCTCCCCCGCCTCTGCCAGGGCCTGGGTGATGGGGCCCACCACCCGGCTGTCCAACCAGGCAATGGCTTGGAGCTTGCCAGGGAGGTCGCCGTTGTGGGTACACTCGTCGGGGGCCTCCACGTGGACGGCCACGAAGTCCTTAGTCTTGAGCGCTTCCAGGGCGGCGGCTACCTTGCCCTCGTAGTTGGTTTCCAGTTCCCCGGTGGCCCCCGCTACCTCTCGGATGTCCAGGCCGGAGAGGCGGGCGATGCCGAAGCACAGGGGAACGGCGGAGATGACGGTGCCGGTTTTGTGGTACTTGTCCCAGAAGGAGTCCAGGGCCACGGCGCTGCCCTCAGCCCAGAACCAGACGCCGTTGGCGGGGAGCTTTCCCTCCCCGCGGCGCTTCTCGTTGATGGGGTGATGGTCCAGGACCTGGTGGGCTTTTTCCATCAAGTCCTTCAACACGGCGGCGTTGTCGCAGCCGGAGGGGAGCAGGGGGCCAATCACCTCGCCCAGGTGGTCGTGGGGTGGGATGAGCTGGATGCCGGTGATGGAAGCCCCGCTCTGGACGGCGATGTGCCGGAAGGAGGCGGCGGGGTGGACCACCATACCCGCCTTCTGGGCGGCGGCCTGGAAGCCGGGGTCCTGGAAGAGGTCGGTGATGAGCTGAATGGACTGCTCCCCCTCAATGGAGCCCCCGGAGTGGGACAAAATCTTCTTCGAGGCAAAGGGGGCGTCCCTGTCCTCCAAGGCAACCATGTTGCAGCGGTAGGACACGTCGCCGGGCTTTAACTGAATGCCTGTGGCGGCGGCTTCCAGGGGGGAGCGGCCGGTGTAGCACAGTTTGGGGTCCGCGCCGAAGATGGAGAGGATGGCGGTGTCGCTGCCAGCGGGGAGGCCGTCGGGGCAGTTGATGACGCTGCCCACCTCGCCTTTGGCCGCCAGGGCGTCCATGATGGGAATGCTGGCGTGTTGCAGGGGGGTCTTGCCCCCCAACTGCTCCACAGGGTTGTCTGCCATGCCGTCGCCGATGATCAGGATATATTTCATGGTTTGGGAAGTGCTCCTTTCGTTATTCCAAACTGTTTTGGCCGCCCCGCTTTTGCAGGGCACGCCAGAAGGTTTGTTCTGCTAAAGTGGGGGACTGGGCCTCCAACAGCTCCACAATCAAGCTGTTGGAGAGGAGGAAGCCCTGGGGGGTGAAGTGCCAGCGCTTGCCGGTGAGCTCCGCCCAGTGGTGGGTCTCGAAAAATTCCAGCTGCCGGCCAATGGGCTCGAAGTTCAGCCCGAAGTTGCGTCGGTACTCCCACTCCTCGATCCCCCGGAGGGTACGCATACGCAGCAGCAGGTATTCCCTGGCACGCTCTGTGGGGTCCACCACCTGGTCTTCCTCCAATTTGGCCTCCCCGCCCCGGAGGGTGCGCAGGTAGAGGTCCAGGTCCCGGACATAGGAGAAGCGGCGGCCATTGAAATAGGAGTGGGCCCCAGGGCCGAAGCCCAGGTATTCCCGGCCCATCCAATATTTCAGGTTGTGCCGGGATTCCCGCCCGGTTTTGGCGAAGTTGGAGATCTCATACTGCCGGTAGCCTGCCCGTTGGAGCAGCTCCACGGCTTTGAGGTAGAACTCCGCCTGGGCGTCCTCGTCGGGGAGGGGTTCCCCCTCTGCCACCCGCCGGGCCAGGGGGGTGCCTGCCTCCACCTTCAGGCCGTAGCAGGAGATGTGCTCCGGGGCCAGGGCCAGGGCGGAGCGGAGGGTGGCCTGCCAGGACTCCATGGTCTGCCCCGGCAGGCCATAGATCAGGTCCAGGCTGATGTTGTTCAGCTTGGCCTGCCGGAGGGCTTCCACCGCCAGTTGGACCTGCTGGGGGGTATGGATACGGTGGACGCAGCGCAGCTGGGCCCCGTCGGCGGACTGCATCCCCAGGGAGACCCGGTTCACCCCAGCCCGGCGCAGAAGGGCCATGGAGCGGGCATCCACGCTGTCGGGGTTGCACTCCACGGTGATCTCCGCCTGGCGGCTGACGCTGAAATGGCGTTGGAGGAAGCCCAACAGCTCCCGCAGGCGCTTGGCCCCGTAGTAAGAGGGGGTGCCGCCGCCGAAGTAGATGGTGTCGATCCCCCGCCCTTTCAGCCGGGGGGCCCACTGCTTCAACTGGGCTAAGAGGGCCTTTTGGTACTGGTCCATCTGTTCCTCCCGGCCAGCCAGGGAGTAGAAGTCACAGTAGTCGCACTTGCTCTTACAAAAGGGGATATGGATGTAAATGCCAAGGACACCGGCCATGCTGCTCACTCCTCACATAGTGCCGCGGCGGGGAGACTGCGTTTGTTCAACTTCCTATTATACGATGCTTTGTCGGGAATGGCAAGAAAAAATGAAAGCAGAGGCCAGCCTTGTCACCGGCGGCGGGCCTGTGGTATACTGTGTGAAAACCCAGGAAGGAGGGGAGGGGGCCATGCGCAGGCTGACACTGACCATCACACCCCAGCAGGCGGGGCGGAAGGTGGAGACCTTGCTCCGCCGGGAATTGTACCTCTCCGCCGCCGACGTCCGCCGGGCCAAGGGGCTGCCCGATGGCATCCTCTTGGACGGCGCCCCGGTGTTCACCACCGCCCTGGCGGCGGCGGGGCAAGCCCTCTCTGTGGCGGTGGGGGACGCCCAGGGCAGCGAGGCCATCCCGCCGGTCCCCGGCCCCCTGGATATCCGCTATGAGGACGAGGACTTGGTGATCCTGGACAAGGCTGGGGGCGTACCCGTCCACCCCAGCCAGGGGCACCACGGGGACACGTTGGCAAACTTCCTCCTGGCGCACTACCGCCGCCAGGGCTTGGCGGCGGGGTTCCATCCAGTGAACCGCCTGGACCGGGGGACATCAGGGCTCATGGCGGTGGCCAAGCATGCCTATGCCCACCAGCGCCTTCAAGCCCAGCTTTCCGCGGGGGTGCTGGGGCGGCGCTATCTGGCGGTGTGCCAGGGAAGGCCCCCCCAGGCACGGGGGACCATCGACCAGCCCATCCGCCGCCGGCCGGGGTCGGTGCTGGAACGGGAGGTCCACCCGGAGGGGGCTTGGGCCCGGACCCATTACCAGCTGCTCCGGCAGGGCCAGGGACGCAGCCTGCTGGCTCTGGCATTGGAGAGCGGGCGGACCCATCAGATCCGGGTCCATTTGGCCTTTTTGGGCTGCCCCCTGGTGGGGGATTTCCTCTATGGGGAGGAAGTGCCGGAGTTGCCAGACCGCTTTGCGCTGCACTCGGCGGAAATCCGGCTGGAACAGCCGGTGACCGGGGTGGGCATCCAGTTCCAAAGCCCCCTGCCACCAGAACTGGACGCATTATTATAATAATTGTTATAAAGGATAGGAGAGAAGCTTGAATACATTATCCATGCTGCCCATCCCCCTGCTGGCCTGGTATCAGGACAACGCCCGGGATCTGCCCTGGCGGCGGGAGGTTACGGCCTACCGGGTGTGGGTGTCGGAGATCATGCTCCAACAGACCCGGGTGGCGGCGGTGCTGGGCTATTTTGCCCGCTTTATGGAGGCCTTCCCCACTGTGGCAGACCTGGCCGCCGCCCCGGAGGAACAGCTCATGAAGCTCTGGCAGGGCCTGGGCTACTATAGCCGGGCCAGGAATTTGCAAAAAGCGGCCAAGCAGATTATGACGGAGTTTGATGGGGTGTTCCCCACGGAATATAAGGACCTCCGCCGCCTGGCGGGGGTGGGGGAGTACACCGCCGCGGCCATTGCCTCCATTGCCTACGGCCAGCCCCTGCCGGCGGTGGACGGGAACCTGCTGCGGGTTACCGCCCGTGTCTTAGGGGACGGGACGGATATTACCAGCGGAAAGGGGAAAAAACACTTTACAGAGCTGCTGCAAGCGGTGATGCCCTTAGAACAGCCGGGGCGCTTCAACCAAGCCATGATGGACCTGGGGGCCACGGTCTGCCTGCCCAACGGGGCGCCCCTGTGTGAGCGCTGCCCTGCCCGGGACTTTTGCGTGGCCCGGGCCCAGGACCGTACCGGCTCCCTGCCGGTGCGTCCGGAGAAGAAGCCCCGGCGCATTGAGGCGCGAACCGTCTACTTTTTCACCAACCGGGGCCGCGTTGCCCTGCGCCAGCGGCCGGGAAAGGGCCTGTTGGCGGGGCTGTGGGAGTACCCCAACACCTTGGAGGCGGAGGGGGACCCCCTGCCTGTCTGGGGCTTTTCCGGTATAGAACCCCAGTTTGCCGGGACAGGGAAGCACATTTTCACCCATGTGGAGTGGCACATGACGGCCTTGCGCTGTGAACTGCCAGAGGATGCCCTCCCGGTAGGCTGGGTGTGGGCGGACCGGGAGGCCCGGCAGAGCCGCTACGCCATTCCCAGCGCCTTTGCCCCCTTCCAAGACCTTGTGGAGGGGGTGGGCTTGTGAGGCCGCTGCCCTTTGACCCCGCCCACTGTACCCTCTGCCCCCGGCAGTGCGGGGGAGACCGGAACCGGCGGGGTGGCCGCTGCCGGATGCCAGTGGAGGCAGTGTTGGCCCGAGCGGCCCTCCACCCCTGGGAGGAACCGCCCCTGTCGGGGACCCAGGGGGCGGGGACGGTGTTTTTCTCCGGCTGTGCCCTGGGCTGTGTGTTCTGCCAAAACCAGGCCATCAGCCAAGAGGACTTTGGAAAAGAAGTGACGGTGCCCCGGCTGCGGGAGATCTTTTGGGAATTGATCCAGGCCGGGGCCCACAACATCGACCTAGTAAACCCCAGCCACTATGCCCATGTGGTGGCTGAGGCGTTGGAAACGCCCTTGCCCGTCCCGGTGGTGTGGAACAGCGGGGGCTATGACCGGGTGGAGACCTTGCAGGCCCTAGAGGGCAAAATCGCAATTTACCTGCCGGACTATAAATACCCCGACGCCCAGGGGGCGGCGCGCTATGCCGGGGCGGCGGACTACCCCCAAGTGGCCCAGGCTGCCATCCGGGAGATGGCCCGTCAGACAGGGCCCTACCAGCTGGACGAAACCGGGCTTCTCAGCCGGGGGGTGATCCTGCGGCATCTGCTCCTCCCTGGCCGCCTGTCCCAGGCCAAGGCGGTGATGGACTGGGTGGCGGAGGCATTCCCGCCCAAAACCATCCTCTTCTCCCTGATGAGCCAATATACCCCCTGGGGACGGGCCGGGGAATTCCCGCCCCTGGACCGTCCTCTGCGGCGCAGTGAGTGCCGGGCGGCCCAGGCGTATATGGAAAACCTGGGGTTGGAGGGCTTTGTCCAGGAGGAGGGCGCCGCCCAGGCGGGGTATATCCCCGCATTTGATTTAACCGGCGTTTAGCAGCGGAAAAAGGGCGAGAAAATTTCACATTGTGTGCATAAGAAACCATCCCGCGGTCAAGAATAGGCTTTGGAGACAAGCTTCCACCCAGGGAGCTTCAAAACCAGACTATCAGCGTATGGAGGTTTCCTATGAAACAAAAACCAAACCGGCACAAGCTGGGCGACTTTATGGAGGGGAAGGGCTTCTACATAGTCCTGTTCCTCTGCGTCGCCGCAATTGGAATTTCGGGCTATTATCTTTTCAGCGGACTGTTTCAGCAGTCCGGGGGCTTCGGCCAGGAGGTCATTTCCTCCGTCAGCGGCCAGGCGGATTTGGAGGACAAGGCGTCCACCCAGACACCCCCTGACCCCGCACCGGCGGAAAAGGACCAAGACACCGCACAGGTGAAGCCGGACCCCAAACCGGCGGAGAAGGACACCACTCCCGCCGCGACCCCCCAGAAACCCCAGGGGACCCCGGCGGAGGAGCCGGAGGCCAAGCCCTCGTCCTTCGTCTGGCCGGTGGACGGCAACGTGGAGCGGGACTTCAGCCTGGAGGTGTTCGCCTATGACGCCACCATGGGGGATTGGCGGACCCACAGCGGCCTGGACATCGGCGCTGAGCTGGGGGCACCTGTGAACGCCTGCGCCGGGGGCCAGGTGACGGAAGTGACCACCGACGACATGATGGGCGTCACCGTGCGGGTAGACCACGGCCGGGGGATGGAGAGCGTCTATTCCAACCTGGCGGAGTCGGTGAACGTCAAGGCCGGGGACCAGGTGGAGGCCGGGGACCTCTTGGGGACCGTGGGCACCTCTGCCATCTCCGAGAGCGCAAGCCCCAGCCACCTGCACTTTGAGCTGGTGGAGTACGGCGTGTCCATTGACCCGCTGCACTATTTGGAGCAGGAGTAAACCATAGGGAAGAGGCCGTTGCAGGATCATGCTGCAACGGCCTCTTTTTTGTTATGTTATTAGAATGATTCCTCCGCTAGGCTACATTCCAAATAGACCAGCTTTTCCTGGATCAGGCCGTGGTGGAGGCAGTCGGCGTAGCCGGCGATGCGGAAGCCCTGCTTTTGATACAGGGCTTTGGCGGGTTCATTGTAGGCGTAGGTGTCAATGCGCATCACCTGGCAGCCCTGGGCCCGGGCTTCCTCCTTGGCGAAGGCGACCATCTTCCGCCCATATCCCCGCCCAGCCAAGGCTGGGGGGATGCAGAGGGTGTGGATCACCAGCACGTCTTTGTCCTCCGCAGGGTACTGCCAGGGGATGGTGGCATACTCCGCCGCCTGCTCCTGATTTAGGAGCATACTGGCGGCGATGTGGCCTTCCTCCTCCAAGACGTACATTTTATCCACATGTTCGGCGGCGAAGGCCTCTGTGGGGTATACCCCCAACTGCCAGTTGGAGTGGCCCCCATGGGCCTGTTCGTGGGTAAGGAGCTGGGTATAGGTCTCGCCGATGGCGGGGACATCGGCGGGGGTGGCTTTGCGGATCATTGCGGTTCCTCCTGGATGTGTATTTTTTGTAAATTGTACCATGGATGCAGGGGAGACGCAATCTATTTTGTGTTGACAGCGCCAGCACGTATGATAAAATATAGCTTGTAAACAAAAGCGGGAGGGGAAGCCCATGGGTGGTAGCACAGCGGGGACAATCGTAGTGGCCGGGGGCGCAAACATAGACATCGGTGGGCAGTCCCAGGGGCCCTTGGCCTATCGGGACTCCAATCCCGGCACCGTGACGGTGAGCCTGGGGGGCGTGGGGCGGAACATCGCCCACAATTTGCGCCTGCTGGGTGCCCCCGTCTGCCTGCTCACCGCCCTGGGGGAGGACGCCTACGCCCAGGAGCTGAGGCGCTCCTGCCAGGCCTTGGGCATCGACCTCACCGCCGCCCTGGGGGTGCCAGGGGGCCGGACCTCCACCTATGTGTTCCTCAATGACCACAGGGGGGATATGGCCCTGGCGGTGTCGGACATGGCCCTCTATGACCAGCTCACCCCGGACTATTTTGCCCAGCGGCTGGACTTGCTGAATGCAGCGGCTTTGGTGGTGGTGGACACCAACCTGCCCAAGGCCTCCCTGGATTACCTGGCCCAGCACTGCACCGCTCCCCTCTTTGCCGACCCGGTTTCCACCCAAAAGGCGGCGAAGCTCCTGGGGAACCTGGGGCGGCTGCACACCATCAAGCCCAACCGGCTGGAAGCGGAGCTGCTCTCCGGGGTGGCCATTGAGGCGGATGGGAAGGGCTTGGAGCGGGCGGCACAGACCCTGCTGGACACCGGCCTGCAACGGGTGTTCATCACCCTGGGGCCAGAGGGGACCTATGCCGCCCAAGGTGACCAGCGCTGCTTCCTGCCTGCCTTGCCTGCCCAGGTCCGCAACGCCACCGGGGGCGGGGACGCATTCATGGCAGGGCTTGCCTGGGCCTATCTGCGGGGGGCATCCCTGCAGGAGAGTGCCCAGCTGGCCGCGGCGGCCTCCACCATCGCGGTGGAGGGGGTGGCCACCATCAACCCCGCCCTGTCGCCCCAGGCGGTGGAGGCGCGGAGATTCCCACAACAGGAGGAAAAAGGATGAACCAGTATCTTGATATCAACCCCGAAGTGGCTGAGGCTTTGGCCCAAGGGAAGGCGGTGGTGGCCTTAGAGTCCACCATCATCTCCCACGGGATGCCCTACCCCCAGAACGTAGAGACTGCCTTGGCCGTGGAGCAGATCATCCGGGAGCAGGGCGCGGTCCCTGCCACCATCGCCATCTTGAATGGCCGGCTGAAAGCGGGGCTTACCAAAGAGGAAATTGAATATTTGGGCAAGCAGGGGCAGGCGGTGACCAAGGCCTCCCGCCGGGACCTGGCCGCCCTGGTGGCCCGGGGGGCGGACGGCGCCACCACCGTTACCACCACCATGATGATTGCCCACATGGCAGGCATCGAGATATTCGCCACCGGGGGCATCGGCGGCGTCCACCGGGGGGCGGAGACCACCATGGATATCTCCGCAGACCTGGAAGAGCTGGCACAGACCGGGGTGATGGTGGTCTGCGCCGGGGCCAAGGCCATTCTGGACTTGGAGCTGACCTTGGAGTATTTGGAGACCCACGGGGTCCCCGTGCTGGGCTATGGCACCCAAGAGCTCCCCGCCTTCTACACCCGTACTTCCGGCCTGAAGGTGGACTACCAGATGGACAGCCCGGAAGAACTGGCCAGCTTCTGGAAGGTCCAGCGGGAGCTGGGGCTCAAGAGCGGCGTGCTGGTGGCCAACCCCATCCCGGAGGAGTATTCCATGGACGCCGGGGCCATCAACGCCGTCATCGACCTGGCTGTGGCAGAGGCGGCGGAAAAAGGCATCCACGGCAAGGAGACCACCCCCTTCCTCCTGGCGAAGGTGAAGGAGATCACCGGGGGCCAGAGCCTGGACGCCAACATCCAACTGGTGTTCAACAACGCCAAAGTGGCCGCCCAGACGGCGGTGGCCTATTGTAAGCTGTAACGGGCAACCCATTTGATACATATAAGGAGCGTGAGACCCATGGACATGAAAGTCAGCTTCCTCTACCTGGGGCGGATGGAGTTCCCCCTCTTCCGCCTGGTGGAGACCCCCGACGAGACGAAAATGGTCCGTTCCCCGGCGGTGGCTATCCTCATTCAGCATCCCACCCTGGGGAACATCCTCTACGACACCGGCAACAGCCCGGCCTTTGCCACGGAGTATACCGACGCTATGCTCCACGACTACCCGGTGGCGGAGCTGGTCACCATCACCCAGGCCCTGGCCCAGAAAGGGCTCAGCCCCAGCGACATCGACCAGATCATCCTCTCCCACCTGCACTTTGACCACGCCGGGGGCCTGAAGCAGTTTGAGGGGACGAAGGCCATCAAAAATGTGCTGGTGTCGGAGGCGGATTTGAAACAGGCCTATTTCAGCGTCATGACCGGCAACGGCGGGGCCTACATCCGCTCCCTCTTCGACGTGGAGGGCATCCAGTTCAAAACCATCAACCAGGACACCAAGCTGGCCGACGGCGTGGAGCTCTTCATCCAGGAGGCCCACACCCCCGGGGTCATTGGCCTCATCCTGAAAACCAAGCACAACGGGACCCTCATCACCACCAGCGACACCGTCTACACCCGGGAGAGCTATGAGAAGGAGCTGCCCCCCGGCGGCACCATCAACAAGACCCCGGAGGAGTTCTACACCAACCTCAAGCGCATCAAGGAGATGGAGAAGGCCTACAACGCCACCCTCATCTTCGGCCACGATTACGACCAGTTCCAGGCCTGGGCGGCCAAGGATTGGATCGACTAAGTCCATTCAGGCAGAGCCCACAGGATTTTGAAAGGAGCGTTTCACTATGGCAACACCCACCGCAGGCGCAGCCTTAGGCAATGAACTGCGCGCCGGCACCGTCGCCAAGGTCGGCAGCACCAAGCGCATCCAGGAGCTCAACGGGATGCTCCACAGCAACCGCCCCAATGTAGATATCACCCGGGCCCGGGCCTATACCAAGGTCTATCGGGAGACCGAGGGGATGCCAAACCTCATGCGCCGCTACAAGGCCTCCGCGGAGGTCTACCGTACCCTCAGCGACAACGTGTATGATTACGAACAGCTGGTGGGTTGGCCCACCAAGCGCATCCGGGGGGCCAACTTCGCCATCGAGCTCCA
>NZ_JBQILM010000035.1:0-19093 GCF_056797215.1 Evtepia sp. | reverse complement strand
GAAAACGGGCGCTTTGAGCTGGTGGCCTGCCTGCCCCTGGATGGGGCAGTTGACAAGGGGGAATCCATTCAATATAATGGGAGAAAATAAGGCGGAAGCCGCTCGCGGAACCGGTCTTTCTCACCGAGAACGGCGAGGGAGATTTGGTTGTTATGGTATCTGATGATTTATCGCGTAATTGAGGACACTGTGTTTGTGGACTATGTGATGGATGGCCGTCAGGATTATCATTGGCTATTTTATTGATGGGCACTTAGCTTATGATAAAAGAGCAGTCTCAACATAACGAGACTGCTCTTTGCTTATGCTTTTTGAGAAAACCCCAAGGCGAACAGCGCCGCCCCCAACGCCCCGGTGATCTGGGGCTCTGGCGGGGTCTGGATGGTGCAGTGGAGGGAGGCCTCCAAGGCCTCCACCAGGGCCTGGTTCAGGGCCCCGCCCCCGGTCATCACCACCTCCGGCACCACCCCCACCCGGCCTGCCATCCCGGCGATGCGGGTGGCGATGGAGAGAATGGCCCCGGAGGCCACATTGGCCGGGGTGACGTTGGCGGAGAGGTGGGAGATCACCTCGGACTCCGCAAACACGGTACACATATTGCTGATGGACACCGGTTCCTGCCCCCCCTGGGCCAGTTGGGACAGCGACCCAATGGGGCAGTCCAGCACCCGGGCCATCACCTCCAAAAAACGGCCGGTCCCGGCGGCACATTTGTCGTTCATGACGAAATTGTCGATGCCCCCGTCCCCGTCCAAACGCAGGACCTTGGTGTCCTGGCCGCCGATATCCACCACGGTGCGGGCCTGGGGGAAGAGGTGGTGGATGCCCTTGGCATGGCAGCTCAGCTCCGTGAGCTGGCGGTCCGCCCCCTGGTAGGTCATGCGGCCGTAGCCAGTGGCCACCGTGCAGCGGATATCCGCCGGGGTGGTCCCGGCCTGCTGGTGGGCCAACGCCACCACCTGGCCTGCGCCCCGGGTGCCGGTGCCCAGGTTCACCACCTGGGCAGCCAGGACGGCACCGTCAGGGGCCAGAATGACAGCCTTGGAGGAGGAAGAGCCGATATCAATGCCTAAAACCATGGGGAAGCCTCCTTATCGTCAATAAATACTAGAACGGTGCCGGGGCTGGGCTCTCAGCCGGGGAAGTTGATCTCTAAGAAGCCCTGAATCCGGGTGCGCAGCTGCCCGGCAGACTCCAACAGCTGGTCGTGCTCCACGCTCAGCAGGGGGACCCCCGCCGCCTTCAAGTCCGCTTTCACAAAGGGGTGGTCAAAGGCCTCCGGGTCACAGAACTTCATCAGGGTGAAGAACACCATGTCCGCCCCCCGGGCTTTTGCCAGCTCCGCCAGCATCTGCCCTCTGGGCTTGCCTGGGTCATAGAGGGGGGAGGCCCCTTTCAGGTCCAGGAAGCGCTGGGCCAGCCGGGAGGAAACGCTGCCCTCCTGCCGGGTGGGGGTGCGGGGGAAGAGGGACTCGTGGCAGAGCAGGTCGTCCACCACAGCGATGTGCAGCTCTTGGAGCAGCTCCAACACCGGCTCTGCGTCCAGCATGATGCCGGTGAGGATGCACCTTGTCCCCTGGAACGTCTCCTTGGGCTGCCGCTGCAAGGCTGCCAACAGCTCCCGCATCTGGGCGGTGTAGTCCTTCTTATCTAAGAACCAAGCGGCCTTAATGAGGTTGTGGCGGATGGCAGGGGTGATGGTGTTCAAATAGTCGGGGACGATGTCCCGGAACTGGGCCATGACGCTGCGGTAGTCCTCATATACGGCAAAGGCCTCTTCCAAGGGCATTGGCTGGCATGCCGGGGTTTGCAGGGCGGTGAGCTGTTCTGTGATATAGTCGAACTCATCCAACAACTGCTGGTGGGCGGCCTGGATGGTACGGTTATTGGGGATGGTAACGCCGATCACCGGCACCTGGGGCACCGCGGGCTTGAAGTTCTCACAGACGCATTTCAGGGTGTCGCACTGGGAGGGGATGAGCACCGCCTTCAGCTCATTGTAGGCCCCCGACATCCCCAGTTCCAGGTTTGCCCGGATGATGGAACATGCAAAGGACTGGATGTACTGGTCTGCCTTTTGGAAGGCGGATACCCCGCCCCACAGGCCCACCGGCAGGAAACCGGCGGCGTAGACCAATTCCTCCGGGACAAAGAGGGGGAAGCAGCCCACGGCGGGTTTCCCCGTGGCTTGGCAGGCGGCCTTTACGGTCCGGGCCGGGTGCCGGGCCTGTTCACACAGGCTGTCGATGCACGCTTGCAGGGTTTTCATTGGGCAGTCCTCCTCTTCTGTTGGTTTGCCTCCATCATCTCCGCCAGGGCTTGGATGCGGGTCTCATACTGGGCTTCGGAGAACAGGCGGGGGTCGGTCTGGTCCCCGTCGAACATCACCGAGGCCACGCCGCACTCCTCCATCACCCGGCGCTGGACCTCATACTGGCGGAAATCCATGAGCTTGCAGCTGCGGTTGGAGTGGAACACGATGCCGTCCAGGCCAAACTTCTTGGTGAGGGTCACCATGTTGTCCACGTCGTAGTTCAGGTTCCGGTTGGGGTAGACGTTGGCGGAATAGGCCCGGGCCATGCCGGCGATGTCGCCGGTTTCATAGCTCACCGTCCAGGACTTGGGATAGGTGGAGGTGACCACATTGATCCCCAGGTTTTTCAGGGTCTTGTAGGTGTAGCGCAGGTAGGGCCAACAGGCGATGCCGTCCCACAGGACCCGGTACTGCTCCTCCCCCTCCTTCCAGGGGCCTTGGCCCAGGCGGATCTTCTCCGCCAGCTCGTCGTGCCAGAGGTGGAAGAGGTCACGGGCCTCCTCGGTGCCCCGGGCAAAGACGATGATGGCCAGGTAGTTGAACAGCTCGAAGCCGTCCAGGGGGGAGGGCTTGGCTGCGGCCAGCTCTGTGGCCTTCTTCCACCAGCTACAGGTCTCGTTGGAGATGGCCATCACCTCCCGGAGCTTGTCGTAGTCAAACTTCTTGCCGGTGATCTCCTCCAACTGGTCGATGATGTGGTAGAGCTGCCCCTCCATGTACTTCACGTTGTGCTCCTGGACCTCATCGGTGTGGTTGAAGGGGGTATCGAAGAGGATGAGGGGGATATTCAGCTCTTTGGCCAGGTTTTCATACCACTTGATGACGGTGTGGCAGATGTTGCTGGTACACAGGAGGAAGTCCGGCAGGGGCATATTCTCTGCCTCGCTGTGCTGAAGCTCGGCGTAAGCCAGGTTCACCCGGGCGTAGGAGCACAGGTCTGAGGAATAGCCCATCTGCTCGGTGTGGCGGATGAACTGTTCGGTGTCCTTCCGGGCGCCGATGGCGGCGGCGTGGTTTTCCGGGTACATGGTGATGATGCCCATGGTGGTGAGCAGCTCTTGGGGGGCAATGGAGGTGCTCCAACAAATCAGTTGGCCGGCCTCCTTGGCCTCCCGGGCGTGGCGGTAATGCTCCCGGAGCATGTCGTTGACCCACTGCTTGGAGCTGCGCTTGCTTTGCTCGTTCATAAGTCTGTCCTCCTTGTTGGTCTTTTGCATCCTTTGGGCCCAGTATAGCCCAGGACGCCGCCCCTGTAAAACGCAAAAATTTGAAACTGGGTGTCAAAGATTTTGAAGCAAGGGCGCCACGCCCCCCTTCGCTTTCCTGCCCATCTATGGTATACTCAGGAAAAAACAGAACATGGAGTGTGGGACCATGAGCATCAAGAAGTATGAGATTTTTTTGCAGACGGCGGACTTGGGCAGCTTCACCAAGGCCTCGGAGATGTTGGGCTATACCCAATCCGCCATCAGCCACATCATCACCAGCTTGGAGGACGAGCTGGGGGTGAAGCTCCTGCTCCGGGACCGCTTTGGCGTCCGCCTGACCCAGGAGGGGCAACAGCTCCTGCCTGCCATCCGCACCGTCTGCCAGGAGAACCAGGAGGTAAAACGCCAGGTGGCCCAGCTCCACGGCTTGGAGGTAGGCCAGGTGCGCATTGGCACCTTCCTCAGCGTTTCCGTCCACATCCTCCCGGCACTGCTCCACGGCTTTTTGGAACAGCATCCCCACATCACCTTTGAACTCTTACAGGGGAGCTACGAGGACATTGAGCGCTGGATTGGGGAGGGGCGCATTGACCTGGGCTTCCTGCGCCTGCCTGCTGCCGCCAGCTTGGAGACGGCGCAGCTCTTGGAGGAGCGCATCCTGGCGGTGTTCCCCCCAAACGCCGCCCCGGCGCAGGGGCGCTTTCCCATGGAGCAGCTCCGGGAGACGGCCTACATCATGCGCCCGGACTCCCTGGACGGGGAGCTGCGGGACCTGGTCCGCAAGGCCGCAGGAACCCCGCGGATCACCTATTCCGCCAAAGACGATTACTCCGTCATTGCCATGGTGGCCCAGGGCCTGGGGATGAGCGTGCTGCCGGAGCTGCTCCTAAAGCGCAGCCCCTACCCTGTGGAGACCCGGGAGCTGGACCCTCCCGCCACCCGGCGCATCGGCATTGCCTGCCGCCACGTCCAAAGCCTGTCCCCGGCGGCCAGGCAGGTGTGGCAGTATTTTAAGAACGCGGAAACGTTGCTGTGAGCCTATGGGGCCCTCTGCCCCATTCTTAGCGCGTTCCCCCAACCAATATCCCATGAGAAAAGCTCCAGAACCCTGGAGCTTTTCTGCATGATTCCTTTCATCGCAGCAGTTGTCCCACATCCTCCATCGCCCCACTCTGGCTCAGGAGGGGGAAAAAGGAGGAATTGCGCAGAAATTCCTGCATATCGTCCAGGAGGGAATTCGCTTCCCGGGCATCCCGGACGGTGCCGCTGTAATGGGTGGGCAGGCCGCCGAAGCTCTCCAGCTGGCCATACAGGGCGCCATAGCTGCTTTGGAGCCGGGCCACCCAGCGGCGGGAGGCCGTGAGCCCGGCCACTGCGGCCTGGGCGGCCTGCCGGGTGGAGAGGTCCACCCCGTCCAGGTGCAGGGACTGGGCAGAGATATGGAAGCGGGGTAAGGTCACAGAGGCCTCCCCCATCTGGATGGAGAGCCCCCGCTGGGTCCAGAGCTTTGCCCCGCCGATATCACTGGCGGCGGATACCCGGACCTGGCCGCAATTGCCAAAGAGGCAGCCGCCGATGTCCCCGTCCGGGCCACCGCCCTGGGCCTTGCGCACCCTGGCAAAGCCACTGATGACGATGTCCCCGCAGGCCCCTTGGATGCCCGCGCCGATGGCTGCGGCACAGCAGGTGGCCTGGGCACTCACCGTGCCGCCCTGGATACGGATATCCCCCACCGGCCCACCTAAGGCCCCACCAATGCCCGCGCCGCCGCCGGTCCCGGTGGCGTTCACCGCGCCGCCGCGGATGTGGATGGAGCCGGAGGCCTCCCGTCCAGCCCCGCTGTCCCGGCCGATGCCTGCGCCGCCGTCGCCGCCGGTGGCACTGAGGGTCCCGTCGGGCCCCTGGCCCTTGGTCTGGTCAATATACAGGGAGGTTCCGTCCCCCAGAGAGATTCCGGCGCAGCCCGCGCCGCTCTCGAACACATTTTCCGTCCCCCGCTGCAACAGCAGGGTCACTTGATTGCCCTTCCCCAGGCTGAACGCCCGTCCAGCGGACACCTTACACACCACACCCTCCAAGGTCAGCGTCACCGGGCCCAGGCTATCGGACAGGATGAGCCGCCCACTGAAGGGCTGTTGGTTGGCGTCCATCCCCGCCCCGCCAGAAACCGCGGTCACCTGGCCGCTGAGGATGGTGAGGGCCTGGGTCTCCTCCTCGTAGTACCAGTCCTCCCCCGCTTCCCCGCCGGTGACGGTAAAGGGGTTGGGATACATGATAACCTCCTGGAACCGCCCCTCCCGCTGGTCCCAGCGGACATAGGAGGACCAGGTCCGGGGGTTTCCGGCCCGGTCCCGGCCCCGGAGCAGGATACTATGGGCGGGGAAGCCCTGGGAGCTGTTCTCTTTGAGCAGCCACAGCCGGGCCAGGGTCCACTGGTCGTCGGCCCGCAGGGCCACCTGCCCCTGACGGCCGTCCACAGCCAGGGAGCTAATGGAGCTCCACTGGGGGAGAAGGGCTTTCCACAGGAGGTCAAAGGCTTCCAGGGGCTTGCCCTGAGCGTTGTACACCGGCAGGCCCCGGGCCGCCAGCAAAGACACCGGGCCGTCCACCACAATGGCGCCGGCCTGGGCCTGGGCTTGGGCCTCCGCCCCGTTCAGGACCACCGTGCCCCCAACCAGCCGGAGGACACTGCCCGCCTCCCCCCGCAGGGTGCCGATCTGCACGAGGCCGTTGCCGTCCACGGTGAGGACAGTGCCCTGTCCCAACTGGACCTGGGCCAAGCTGGTCATTCCCGCGGCGAATAGGCGGACCTGCCCCCCCTCCGCTTGGAGCAGGGGAAGGCTGAGCTGTTGGAGGGTCACTTGCCCCGAGCCATTCAGCCGGAGGGCAGGCCCCTGTTGGCCTGGAACTAAGCTCCGAAGGATCAGGTTCTTCCCGGCGTCCAGGGAGAGCTGGTTGCCCTCCGGGTCAAAGGCCATGCCAGACAGGTCCTTCCCGGAGGCCAGCAGGGTCCCCAGGCTCCGGGAATCCAGTTGGAACGCCCCTTGGCTGCCGGTCCCATCCAGCAGTGCCCCCAGGCCATCCCCAGAGCCCCCCATAGCCATCAGCAGGTCCATGAGCATCCCCAGGTCCCCGCCGCCGCCGGCCATCAGGGCCAACATGGGGGGCAGGGTGGCGGCGCTGTTTTGGGTGAGGAGCAGGGCCGTCAAAAAGGCATCCAGCCCCGGGGCAGTCCCGGCGGTGAACTGGGCTTGGAAATCCGCCATACTGGTGAACGCCCCATTGGTCAACAGCTCAATGGCCTGGTCCGGGGTCATGCCCTGGGCCACGGCGTTTAAGAATTGGGACAGCCCTGCCGCCGCCAGGGCGGGGTCCACCGCCCCCGAGGGAGTGCCCCCAGCGATGACCGCCCCCAAATACAGGGAGGCCAAATAGCCTGTGGCGGAGCTGCCCTCCAAGGGCAGGCGGCCCAAGGCCGCCAACAGCTCTGCGCTGCTGGCATTGCTTTTCAGCCCCAGCGCCGCCAACAGCGCGTCCCGGTCCGGGGGATCACCGGAAAGGCCCTGTTGGAGCCAGGAGGGGAGGGTTTGGTCCTCTGTCTGCCCGGTGGTAAGGCTCTTGAGGATGGCGTCCACCAGGGCGTCCGGGCTGGCCCCGCCGGTGCCCGCCTGGAAGAAGCCCGCCTTGATCCCCGCCTGGGTGATGCGGTGGATCTCCCCCCGGAGCTGTTCCAGCTCCGCTTGGAGGGCAGCCCGGTCCACCGTACCCTCCCCGGCGGCCTTCTGGGCCAAGGAGGCCATCTTCCCCAGGTTGTCCCCTACCTCGGCCAGGGCGGCTTCCCCCTTTTGCAGGGTCTGGCGGCCCTCCCGGAGCTGCCGCCCCAGCTGGTCCACCCGGGTCATCAGCTCCCGCAAGGTCGCCGACACCGTGGCCGCCGCCTGGCTGGTGGGCCGCTGGGCCCCTTGGGTCTGCTGGGCCTGGCTGGTGCTGGCCTGCTTTTCTGTTTTGCTGGTCCCCTGGAACCTGGGGATAGACAGGATGCCATTCCTGCGTACATTCAATTCACCCACCGTTAGGGCCTCCTTCCACACGCTGTTGCATTCACTTTTTATGATACCTATCGTCCTGTTAGGGGAAAAAATTAAGCAAAGAGGCCACAACTTCCCCTACAACCACCCCTCTTAGGCAAAAAAATCCCCCTCCATCCCGGCGCAGCACGCACCGGGATGGAGGGGGATCGTGGGGGTCACATCTTGAACCGCTCCAAGGCCTCCTTCAATTTGTCAAAGCCGAACATGGCCCCATAGGCCACAAACAGCCCCAGGCCCACAGCCCCGGCGGTCATGTACCAGGCCGGGTGCAGCGCCACCACCGCGCAGTAGGCGGCAAAGGCCGTCAGGGTCACCGCCATGGCCACCAGCAGCGCCAAAAGGCTGGTGGGCAGGCTGGCGGGGAGCAGCGTTTTCAGCACCTGCACGATAATGTTGGTGGCCGCCGTCAAAACCAGCGCCGCCGCCAGTACCCCACTGGTCAATTCCTGTAATCCTGTCATTTCCTGTCCTCCTTTACCAAATGATCCCTTTCTTCCATCACAGCAGACCCCGGCGGCCCAACACCGCCACCAGCTCGTCCCGCTTCACATAGCGTTCGGGGCCGGTGCCGTCCACCACCCCTGCCGCCGCAGCCTGGGCCCAGTGGCCCTCCCCCTGGCTCCACGCCGGTTCCTGGATGGTCCCGGCGTATTGGCTGGCCTTCTCCATCAGTTGATACGCTTGCTCTCCGCTCATGCTCTGAATCCATTCGTCGATCCTCATGTCCATGTCCTCCTCTCTCTCCGGTGCCTCAATCACCCAGTAATACTTCACCTGCTGCCGGAACAGGGCATAGCTGCCCCGGGTCCGCCGGGGCAGGGTGCTGGCGGGGTCGTTGATGTAGACGGTGTCCCCCACCATGTCCCACAGCAAAACGTAATGCCCAGAGCTGGTCCAGTTGCCCTTGCCCATGCAGGCAATCACCAGCCCACCGGCGTCCAGGGCCGCCTTGGCCTGGGCGTGTACGCTGCTCTGGCTGTTGCCATAGAGGCTGTTCCAGTTGCATTGGGTGCAGCGCAGGCCGAAACGGGCGGCAGCCTTGGCAAAGTAGCCGTAATAGGTCCCCTGGTGGGGGGCCTTGTAGCCCTTGGCCAAGGCCCAGGCACACTCCGTGGCCGGGGTAATGGACGGGTCCACCCAGGTGGCCAGCACCATGGCCATGGCCGTGGGCCCACAGCCGGAGGCCCCAATGGTGGTGCGCTCCCCGGCGGCTGAGTAGTCCTGTCCCCCCCAGCGGGGGTCTGTCTGTAGGTACGATACAGGTTGTTTCATGTCCTTCCCTCCTTTCCCTTGGGTTCACCTCTCCTGGGACAGGCGGGATTTGGGGACGGTTGGGTACACCTTGGGAAAAAATTTTTTCACCACTACGCTTTACAAACGTACCGTTCCGTAACGGTAGCTTGTGTAATGGGGCACGAAATTTGATGAATTATAGGTATATTTTGATGAAATCCAGGAAGTGGATAAGCCTCCCTCTCCCATATAGAATATATTCAGGATAAAAATAATCTGGATGTGGCACAGTATGATTCAAGAATATAAGTCAAGATACCGCACCCTGGGACTCAATATTGCCTACCACCGCAAGCAGCAGGGGCTTACCCAGGAACAGCTTGCGGAGAAGGCAGGGCTTGAGCGCTCAAGAGTGAGTAAAACAGAAATCGCTTGGGTTGGGACGAGCTTGGACACCATCTTCAAAATTGCCGATGCATTGGAGGTCGAACCCTACATATTGCTCAAGGACAACTCCATTCATCCTTGACTTTTAGGAGGTATTTCCATGTTACGTTATGAAAACAGCCGCTTCCACCTAGACAACATCTCCTTCCAGATTCCAGAGGGCTTCCTCTTGGAGGACTGCTCCGGGGAGGATTCCAGCCTCACCCTGGCCCCGCCGGACCACAGCTTCACCTTAGAGCTGCGGGTCAACCACGGCTGTATGGACGCCGAAACCGAGCTGTCCTATCTCTTCACCGACATCGCGGGCCTGGAACAGGACAGCCCCATCACCCCCGTCACCCACAACGGCCTCCCTGGCAGCGAGGTAAGCTGCACCGACGGCCGCCTGATGTATTACGAACTGCGCCTGGATTTTAACGGCCGGTATGAGCAGAATGCCTTCGTCCTGGTCCTCTCCACGGAGAACGGCCTCCACAGCGCCCAGCAGCATCCCGGCGTACAATCCCTTCTCCACTCCCTCCGCTTGGAGGCCCCCACATAAACAAAGGGCTGTTGCTTCCCCGCAACAGCCCTTTTTGAATCATTATGCCGCCCCGTCCCGGAACACGTCCCGGTTCTGGACGAAATACTCCACCCCGGAATACACCGTGGTGACCAAAATGACGATGGTACATATCAGGATCAGGGGTTCTGTGGGGAAGGCCAGCATCAGGCAGATGCCCACCATGGTGGAGGCCGTCTTGACCTTCCCGGACTTCCCCGCGGCGATCACCCGGCCTTGCTCCACGGCCACCAGCCGCATCCCCGTCACCGCCAGCTCCCGGGCAATGACGATGAAGAACGCCCAAGCGGGCATCCATCCCGCCTCCACGAACCACGCCATGGCTGACATCACCAGGAGCTTATCCGCCAGGGGGTCCATGAACTTTCCAAAATCCGTGATTTGATTGTAATGCCGGGCCACATAGCCGTCCACAAAGTCCGTGATGCTGGCCAGGATGAACACCCCCAAGGCCACCCAGAGGTGGTGGGGGAAGTCCCAGTACAGCAGGACGATAAACAGCGGGATGGCCACCACCCTGGCCAGGGTGAGCTTATTGGCCGTATTCATTCCGTCTCCTCCTCCTGGCGCACCCCAATCAGCTCCCCGTCATAGACGTTGGTGATGCGCACCTGGTAAAACCCGCCGGGGGCCACACCCCCTTCCTCCCCTTCAAAGTGGACCATGCCATCAATTTCCGGGGAATCGGCATAGGAGCGGCCATAGTAGAGCTCCGTCTCCTCATCGTAGCCCTCGCACAACACCTCCAACACCTGGCCTACCTGGCTGGCGGCGTAGTCGTCGGTGATGCGCAGCTGCAAGTCCGTGAGCAGCTCCACCCGGCGGCGCTTCACGTCCTCGTCCACCTGGCCGGGGAACGACGCCGCGGCGCTGCCCTCCTCTGGGGAGTAGGCAAACACCCCCGCCCGTTGGAGGCGATACTCCAACAGGAACTCACACAGGGCCTCAAAATCCGCCTCTGTCTCTCCGGGGAAGCCGGCAATCAAGCTGGTGCGCAGCACCAGGCCGGGAATCTGCCCCCGGAGCTTGGTGAACAGGGCCCGGATTTCCTCCCCGGTCCCCCGCCGCCTCATGGCCTTCAATATGGGGTCGCTGATGTGCTGGATGGGGATATCCAGATACTTCACAATCTTCGGCTCCTGGGCAATCACCTGGATCAACTGCTCGTCGATCTCGTCGGGGTAGAGGTAGTGGAGGCGAATCCAGTGGATGCCCTCCACCTGGCAGAGCTTTTGCAATAACTCTCCCAGGGTCCGCCGCCCGTAGAGGTCCAGGCCATAGCGGGTAATATCCTGGGCCACCACAATGAGCTCCTTCATCCCCGCCTGGGCCAGCTCCCGGGCCTCTGCCAGGATAGCTTCCTCCGGGCGGCTGCGGAAGCGCCCCCGGATGGAGGGGATGACGCAATAGGCGCAGTGGTTGTCGCAGCCCTCGGCGATGCGCAGCCAAGCCCAGTGGTCAGAGGTACACACCACCCGGTCCGTCTCCGGCACCGGGGCGTGGATGTCCCCAAACAGGGCGGGGTGCTGCCCCTCCAAGGCCTGGCCAATCACCTGGGCCACGTGTTCATAGCCGGACACGCCGATAAAGCCGTCCACCTCCGGGCAGAGGCTGGACAATTCCGCCCGGAAGCGCTGGGCCATACAGCCGGTGACGATGAGCTTTTTCAGGCCCCCGGCCCGTTTCTGCTCCACCAGCCGGGCAATTTCCCCCAAGGCCTCCTCCTTGGCCTCTTGGAGGAAGCCGCAGGTGTTCACCACCGCCACGTCACAGTCCTCACAGTCCAGGGCCACGTCGTACCCCGCCTCATAGGCCTGCCAAATCATCTGCTCGCAGTTCACTTGATTTTTGGCGCAGCCCAGGGATATAAAACCGACCTTCATGTCAGTCCCTCCAATCTGTACCCTCCCGCAGCCGTTCTATGCCCTCGGCCACCTGGCTCCAGGAGAAGCCCCGGCGCGCCAGGGCGTCCGAGGCTTTTTTTAGCTGTTTCCTGTCCGTGGGGTCTGTGACCCGCTTGGCCAGGAAGCGGTCTATGGCGTCGTCCGGCGCCTCCATCTCCCCCAAGGCCTCCTCCCAGTGCTCCCGGGGGACCTTGCGGCGGTAGAGCTCGTCCTTGATCTTATACAGCCCATAGCCCTTGGCCTGGTAGTGCCCCACCAGGGCCTTGGCGTAATCCAGCTCGTTGAGCAAGCCAATGGCCTGAACCCAGGCGGTAATTTCCTCCGCCTGCTCCGGGGTAGCCCCTTTGGCCTGGAGCCGTTCTTTCAACTCCCCGGCACTCAGGGGCCGGTGGCTGAGCCAACCCACCGCCCGCTCCCGGAGCAGGGCCGTGGAGGCCGCAGCCTTCAAGGCCTCTAAGGTCTCCTCCCCTAACTCCATCCCCTGGTAGAGGGCGTGGTCCGCCACGGTCCCCTCTGGGATGTGGAGCACCTCGCCCCCCTCCAAGCAAGCCCGCCAGGGCTTCCCCGGCCGGGCTGGGGGGAGCAATTTCTCAAGGCGCATCGTCGTCGAAGTCATCGGCGCTTACGTCCACGCCTTTGGGCACCGTCAGCTTGCCCCCAGGCTTCCCCTCCGGGGGTTCCTCCGGGAGGGGGACAGCCTCCTCCGGCGCAGCCTCCTGGGCCTCCCCTTGGGCCTCGGTTTCCTCTTGGGGGGCCCGTCCGGCGGCCCGGGCGGCGGCCTGGGACTGGGCGCTCATGAGCTTAAAGGAGTTCTGGCGGATTTCCGCCTCCACCCGCTCGCAGATCTCCGGGTTGTCCTTCAAATACTTCTTGGCGGAGTCCCGGCCTTGGCCGATACGCTCCTCACCCATAGAGAACCAGGAGCCGCTTTTTTGGATGATGTCCAGCTTCACCGCCAGGTCCACCATCTCCCCGTATTTGGAGATGCCCTCGCCGTACATAATATCAAACTCCGCCTCCCGGAAGGGGGGCGCTACCTTATTTTTCACCACCTTCGCCCGGGTGTGGTTGCCGATGAGCTCGGTGCCGGACTTGATGCCCTCCACCCGGCGCACGTCGATGCGTACGGAGGAGTAAAACTTCAGGGCACGGCCCCCGGTGGTGACCTCCGGGTTGCCGTACACCACCCCCACCTTTTCCCGCAGTTGGTTGATGAAGATCACCACACAGTGGGTCTTGGAGATGGAGCCTGCCAGCTTCCGCAGGGCCTGGCTCATGAGCCGGGCCAATAGGCCCACATGGGAGTCCCCCATGTCCCCTACGATTTCCGCTTGGGGCACCAGGGCGGCCACGGAGTCCACCACAATCACGTCCAGGGCCCCGGAGCGCACCAGGGCTTCGCAGATTTCCAAGCCCTGCTCCCCGGTGTCCGGCTGGGAGATGAGCATGTTGTCGATGTTCACCCCCAGGGCCCGGGCGTAGACGGGGTCCAAGGCGTGCTCGGCGTCGATGAAAGCCACCTCGCCCCCCCGCTTCTGGGCCTCGGCGGCGATGTGCAGGGCCAGGGTGGTCTTACCGGAGGATTCCGGCCCGTAAATCTCCACAATGCGCCCCCGGGGCACCCCGCCGATTCCCAAGGCCAGGTCCAGGGCCAGGGAGCCTGTGGGGATGCTCTCCACCTGCACCCGGCTGTTGTCCCCCAGGCGCATGATGGAGCCCTTGCCGTAGGTCTTTTCAATCTGGGCCATGGCGGTCTCTAGGGCCTTCTTTTTGTCAGCGGCGGGGGCGGCGGCCTCCACCGTCTTTTTCTTCTCTGCCATTTATGTCTCCTCCTGGGGCTCCGTTTCCCCGTCGTTCTTCTCCCCGTCGTCCTTTAGAATATAGGGGATGGTCCCCTCCACCACCCGGGGGATATGGGCCAGGTCCCTTGTAATGCGCAGCTGCTTGCAGCCCCGGCGCTTCATCAGCATGGCCACCTGCTCCGCCTGGCCGATGCCCACCTCATAGAGGATATGCCCCCCCGGCCGCAGCAGGGGGGTCCACTGCTCTGTGACAGAGCGGTAAAAATCCAGGCCGTCGGCCCCACCGTCCAGGGCGATGTGGGGCTCAAAATCCCGCACCGAGGGATCCAGGCCGGGGATATCCCCAGTGGGGATGTAGGGCGGGTTGCACACCAGCAGGTCGAAGAGCCCCAGGGCGGCGTTGGGTTCCTTCAGGGCGTCCCCCTTCATGTGGATGGCCCGGGCCCCCAGACGGTTGCGGCGGACATTCCGGCGGCACAGGTCCAAGGCCTCGGGGCTGGCATCCACCAGCACCACCCGGGTGTTCTTCACCTCCGAGGCAATGGATAAACCCACACAGCCTGTCCCGGCGCACAAATCCAGCACCCGGAGGTGTTCCTCCTCCTCCCGCTCCCGCAGCCAGTCAATGGCCAGCTGGGCCAGGATTTCCGTCTCCTGCCGGGGGATGAGGGCGGCGGGGCTCACGTCCAGGGTCAGCTCCCGGAAGGACCACTCCCCCAGCACATAGGCCAGGGGCACCCCCTCCCGGCGGCGGTCCACCATGTCCCCCACGCGCTTGATGAAGTCGTCGTTGACATAGAGGTCTTGGTCCCGGAGGAGCTCCTCCTTGGTCTTGCCGCTGGCCACGCAGAGAATCTCTCGCGCTTCCAGGCCTGCGTTCTCCAACCCCACCGCCTTGAGGGCGTTGCGGGCATGAAATTTCAAATCGTGGTAGGTGAAGGCCACGGTAAATTCACCTCATCTTTTTCTATACCAGTTCTTTTACCAGGCGTCCTCCCCCTCCTGCTCCGGCAGGACCAGGGTAAGGGCCTGAATGGCCACCTCTAGCATGGACTCATCCGGCTCGAAGGTGGTAAAATTCTGCATCCACAGTCCCGGCGCGGCCAGGACCCGGGTGATGGGGTTGTCGTGCCGCCCGATGAAGCGGTTGAGCTCATAGGTCACCGCCACAATGATGGGCAGCATGGCCAGGTGCAGCAAAATACGGATGATGGGGTTCTCCGCCACCTCCCGTACCCCCGGCAGGGCAAACACCACACAGGAGGCCAACACGGCAATGATAATCACCACCACCAGGAAGCTGGTGCCGCAGCGGGGGTGGTGCCGGGGCATGTCCCGGACGTTTTCCACGGTGAGGTCCAGCCCCCGTTCATAACAGAAGATGGTCTTGTGCTCCGCCCCGTGGTATTGGAAGGTCCGGTGGATTTCCTTGAGCCGGGAGCAGAGGATCATATAAACGAAGAAGATCACCAGCTTGATGATGCCCTCTAACAAATTGCGCAGCCACATGGGGGCGTCCGGCGCGAAATACAGCAGGGCGGAGGTGGCCAGGGTGGGCAGGATGATAAACAGGGCGATGGCAAAGCCCAGCCCCGCCAACACAGCGATGGCAATGACCCATTTCATCAAGGCCTCGCTGCCAAAGTGCTTCTCAATCCACTGTTCCAGGCGGCTGGGCTGGGCCTCCTCCTCCTCGGGGTAGAACTCCGCAGACCACATCAGGGCTTTCACCCCTTTGACCATGGAGTCCAGGAAATTCACCACCCCCCGGATGAAGGGCACACCCAGGATGGGGTAGCGCTCCTTGATGAGCTTGAGCTCCTCCTCCCGGATCTCCAAGCCCCCCTCCTGGTTGCGGACCACGATGGCCTGCTTCTTGGGCCCCCGCATGAGGATTCCCTCCAACAGAGCCTGGCCGCCGATGGTGGTGCGGAAGCTGCAGGCTTCCTCTGGCGTTTGGGTTCGTGTTTGCTTCATAGTATCTCCTATATCTATTCCGGTGGGGCCGGGGGCCTAACGGGTGGTAATCCCCATAGGCAGGCGGATTTCCGCCACACAGCCCCCTTGCTCATCGGCGGCGTTGAGGATGTTCAGCTCCCCGTTGTGCCGGGAGATGATCTCGTCGCACACCGCCAGGCCGATGCCGCTGCCCCGGGCGGTGGCGCTGCCTTTGTAGAACTTATACTTCACATTGGGCAATTCCTCCGGGGGGATGCCGGGGCCGTAGTCCCGGACGGTGATCACCACATCGCTGCCGTCGGGGTAGATGGCGGTGTCGATGCGTTTCCCCGTGCCGCCATGCTTGGCGGCGTTGTCCAGGAGGTTGCAAAAGACCTGCCGCAGCCGGTCCGGGTCCCCAGGGATGGGGTCGAACTCCTCCTCGCAGTCCTCGTGGTACACGGCGATGCCCTCCCCGGCCAAGAACTCGTGGTAGGTGTACACCGCGTCCTCCAGCTCCGCCTTGATGTCGATGGGCTCCACGGAAAGGGTAAAGCGGCCGTCCTCAATGCGGGAGAATTCCAACAATTCCTCCACCATCCCCGACAGCCGCCGGGCCTCGCTGGCGATGATGCCCATGCCCTTGCGCACGTCGGACTCGTCCCGGGCCTCGCCCCCCATGATGGTCTCCGCCCAGCCGGTGATGGCGGTGAGGGGGGTGCGCAGCTCGTGGGAGACGGAGGAGATGAACTCCGATTTCATGCTCTCCGCCTCCTTGATGCGGATGGACATGTCGTTGATGGCGTCGGTGAGGTCGCCGATCTCGTCGTCGAACTTTTTTTCCAACTGGATGCCATAGCTCCCTGTGGCGATGCGCTGGGCAATGACGGTGATGTTCTCCACCGGGTCCACGATGGAGCGCACGAAGTAGATGTTGGAGATATACACAATCAACAAAATCCCCGCCGCCAAGGCCACCGCCGCCAGGGTAAGGATGGTGACATGCTGGTCCACCATGCGCATGGATACCACACAGCGGGCGAAGCCATAGAGCTCGCCGTCGTAGATCAGGGGGGCGGTGGCAGCGGTGATGCGGCCGTCGGACAGCTCTGTCTTGCCCCGCCAGGAGCACATGGCCTGCTCCTGGGCGGCCTTGGCCAGCTCTTCCGTGTCTGGCAGGCTGCCCACCGGGGTGGCCGGGTTGGTGCTGAGGACCACGTCCCCCTGGGGGCTGAGCAGCTGCATCTCCTCCTCCCCGCCCCGCTCGTAGGTCTCCACATAGTTCCGGGCCAGGGCTTCCCGCTCCTCCTGGGGGGTGTTGCTGGAATAGATGGTGAAGTAGTTGGAGGCGGTGGTGGCCCTGCCCTCCACATCTGTGAGGATATCGCCGTCGTAGTAGCTGCGGATGACCGCGGAGAAGGCAACCACCATCACCGCCAAGAGCACCACCAGGAAGCTGACGCTGTTGAGCAGCCACCGCCGGCGGATGCCCTTGGCCTGGAAAAAGGGGACCTTGTCCAGGATTTTGGAGAGAACGGTCTCGATTCGATGTAAGACCATCTTAAAATTCCCACTTATAGCCATAACCCCAGATGGTTGTAATAAAGGTGGGGCTGGTGGGCTCGTCCTCGATCTTCACCCGCAGGCGGCGGATGTTCACGTCCACGATTTTCAGTTCCCCAATGTAGTTCTCCCCCCAGACGGCTTTTAGGATTTCCTCCCGGGCCAACGCCTTGCCGGGGTTCTCCATAAACATGCGCATGATGGCAAATTCCACCTGGGTGAGCTTCACCCGCTGTCCATTCTTCTCCAAGGTGCGCTTGCGGGTGTTCAAGACGAAGGGGGGCTGTTGGATTTCCCCGTCGTCCAGGTTGTCCCCGCCGATGCGGCGGTAGAGGGCGTCGATGCGGGCGGTGAGCTCCGAGGGGGAGAAGGGCTTGGTGACATAGTCGTCGGCCCCGGTCATGAAGCCGGTGACCTTGTCCATCTCCTGGGAGAGGGCGGTGAGCATGATGATGCCAATCTTGGTGTTCCCCGCGCGGATGCGCCGGCAGACCTCGAAGCCGTCCATATCCGGAAGCATGATGTCCAGCAGGGCCACCCGCACGTCGGGGTTCAGCCGCAGCTGTTCCAGGGCCTCCTCGCCGGTGGCCGCCTCCACGGTCTCATAGCCTGCCCGGTTCAGGTTGATGACGACGAAGCTGCGGATATTGGCCTCGTCCTCCAAAACCAGCACTTTTTTCATGGTTGCGCTCCTTCCCGTTGGGTCTCGTTTTCCCGCCCGGCCAGGGGCGGGGCAGGCCGGCGGCGGGGCCCTGGGGGCTGTCCCGCCGCCGGATTTCTCAGCTTTCCCTTCATCATACCATATTTATTTTTGATTTCCTATGGTTTCTTTCAAAATTTCTATAGAAAAACCCTTGCGAAGTGGCGCAAGCTGTTGTATAATCGTTCCAGTGCCTGCCGGTGTGATGGAATTGGTAGACGTGACGGACTCAAAATCCGTTGATGGCGACATCGTGTGGGTTCGAGTCCCACCACCGGCACCAGCCCTTGAAAGCCCCCAGCCCCTTCCACAAGGGGCTGAGGGCTTCTCTTTTCCATGGTTTCTAAGAAAGTAGGTATCTCGATGAAGCACAAAATCGCATTCTCCCTGCTCCTGGCCGCGGCCCTCACCCTTGGCACACTCCTGTCCGGCTGCTCCTCGGAGAGCGACGAGCCAAAGCCCCTCCTACAGTCCTTCACCGCCACCACCTTGGACGGCGGCAGCTTCACCCAGGCGGACCTAGAGAGCAAGGACCTGACCATCATGAACTTCTGGGGGACATTTTGCACCCCCTGTGTGGACGAAATGCCAGACCTGGCCACCTTTGCCCAGGCCCTGCCGGACAACGTGGGCTTTCTCACCGTATGTGTAGACGTGGCAGGGGACCCCACAAACGCGAAGCACATCCTGGACCAGTCCGGTTATGAGGGGATCACCTTGATATCTGGCGACGGGGATTTCGCCGCACTGGTCCAAGCCGTGCAGGCGCTGCCCACCACCATTTTCGTGGACGGCCAAGGCAACCTGGTGGGGGATGTAATCGTAGGCGGACGTGAAAACCTCTCCAAGGATTTCCTTGCAGCCGCCAACAAGGCCCTAAAGGCCAGCGGAAAGGCGGAGATCAGCCTTGCGGACTAAAGCTGTCCTGTGGCTGCGCTGGGGCCTGCTGGGGACGGCGTTGGTCCTGCTGCTCCTGGGCCTGCTGAGGCAAGAACCTCTGGACATCCTACAAAAGGCGGTGAAGCTATGTCTGGAATGCATCGGGATCGGCTAACGGGGCCCCGCCGGCCCCGCCAGCGCCTGGTCCAACTGGTCTCCGCCGTTTTGATGAACGGCTACCTGGTCGGCTTTCAAAAGGGCCGGATCTTCACCGGCCGCTCCAAGGCCATCTGCGTCCCTGTCCTCAACTGCTACTCCTGCCCCGGTGCCCTGGGGGCCTGCCCCATTGGGGCCCTACAGAGCTCATTGGGCGGTTTCGGACGCCAGTTCCCCTTCTACACCCTGGGCCTGTTGATGCTCTTCGGGGTGGTTTTAGGCCGGGTGGCCTGCGG
>NZ_JBQILM010000034.1:0-20549 GCF_056797215.1 Evtepia sp. | reverse complement strand
AAGAACGCCATGCAAGGCGCGGGGGAGGGGCGCGGGAAAGAGAAAAGCCTTGGGACAAAATGTCTCAAGGCTTACTTTTCCCGGTCGGTCTTTTTCTCCGGGGCGGTGCGCTCCGGGGGCTGTTTCTCTTTCCATTCGGCCAGCAGGGACATAATCTGGTCTTTCATTTCCCGGGGCGTGGCATCCTTGCCGAAATACTTCCCCAGTTCTGCGGCGGAAATAATCACTTTGTCTACCTCCTTTTTCTCACGGCTCAAAATGCCGTCTATCACATCGCCGTTGAGTTTCCCGTCCTTGTCCAGCTTGCGGAGCTCCTGGGCCTGGGAGAGCGAGGGGGACGCCTGCTCGCCCTCAATGGAAACGGCGATGAACCTCTGGTTTTTGGGTTTGATGAACGAGATTTCCACGGCGGGGGTGAAAGACAGCTTTTTCTCGTTCACCATAGACTGGAGCTCCGGCACAAGCTCGGTCAGCCGGATATACCGCTGAACCTGCTTATAATTCATGCCGTTGCGTTCCCCCACGATTTCCGTGGAGCGTTTCCCCACGTCCCCGGCGGCCACGCCCTCCAGCTTTGCCCCCTGGTGGCTGATGGCCTCCACCTGCATCTTCAGCGACTGCGCCTTTTCCATCGGCAAAATCTTTTCCCGGTGGCGCAGGTTGTCGTCCGTCATAGCCAGGATTGCCTCATCGTCCGTCATGTTGCGGACGATACAGGGCATATTGGCAAATCCGGCCAGCTCACTGGCCCGCTGGCGGCGGTGGCCCGCGATGATTTCATAGCCGCCGCCCTCCCGGGGACGCACCAGCGCGGGCTGGTGTACGCCGTTGTCCTTGACCGACTCCACAAGCCCTTTCATTTCCGCATCGTCCCGCACACCGAAAGGATGGTCTTTGAACGGGAACAGCTCCGAAAGTTTGAGATATACAATCTCTTCCTTTTCAGCGCGGGTCGCGTCACGGGGCTGGGGCGGCGGCTCCGGCGCAGGCTGGGGAGCGGCAGGGGCTTCTTCCCTGCCCTTTACCGTGGCGGCCTTTCCGCCCTTGCCTTGGGACATTTTGTCTCGAGGTGGGGACGGGGGCTTGTCCGTGGCCGCCTTGTCAGCCTTGGCCGGGCGGCCACGGCGGGCCCCCGTCCCTCCCGGTTCACCGGGCCCCGCCTTTTCTTCCTTGGGCTTGCGGCCCCGCCTGCCCTTGGGTTTATCTGGCTCGGGCGTTTTTTCTTTGGCGGCCTTGTCCTTTTTGGCGGGCCCCTTTTCCCCGGTGGCCTTTTCCTCCGGGGCCGGGGTGGGCGGCTGTTCCGGTTCGGGCGGCTCGTTTTTTTCCACCTCCGCACGTTCCGCCGCCCGCCGCTCCGCCATCAGCTTTTCAATCTGGTCAGCGGAGACACTCACCTCGCCGGGAGCACCAGCCGGGGCATCCTGGACGGGCGCATCCACGGCGGCCTGCTCGGGAATGTTCTCCGGGGCCGGGGGCTCCGGCGTGGGAGCCTCCGGGGTAGGAGCCTCAGCCGGGCCCGTATCGAACAGGCTGGGCTGGGGATTTTCCTCCGGGCTCACGTTTAATTTTTCGTCTGCCATTCGTTACCTCCTTTTTAATTTCGTGAATGTTGCACAAATCTTATGCTAAAAGTTTGTTACTATTTTTTCGCCTCCCTCCCGGCTATCCACGCAAAAAAGCCGCCCGTTTTTTCATGCCGGACGGCTTTCTGCGTAATGTGATAGCTCAAATAATATTTTTTTGTGGGTGTAGGCTCCGAAAAGCCTTGATATTACAGTGTTCCTATTAAAACTCATTCATAAGGATGTGGTAGATGGCGGTGAGAATTCTGCGGGCAATGGCGATGATAGCCTTTTTCTTACCGCGCCGCTTTTGAAGCGCCTGCTTCTTCCCATAAATTTCGGGATGCCTCTCGGAGCGGCTGGCAGCAAGGGCGACTTGGATAAGCAAGGGTTTGAGGTAAGCGCCGGATTTGCCAATACGGGTGGTCTTCTTCTTGTCCGTGCTCTCGGCGTTTTGAGGGGTAAGGCCGGCCCAAGAGCAAAGATGCTTGGAGGTATCGAACACTGTCATGTCAGCGCCGATCTCATCGAGGATACGGATGGCGGTAAAGGCATCATGGATTCCGGGGACAGTCAGCAGCAGTTCGATCTGCGGGAGATGATTTTGAGCGATCTCAAGAATAAGGGATTCCAATTCCGCTTTGTGCTTTTTCAGAGAAGCCATGTGGCTACGGATGATCTTGAGCTTCTCGGCCTGCTCGTGTGTAAAGATGCCGTCAACGACCTCCTGAATTTGGGGAATGGGCGTTTTGCAGCGGCCATGCACAAAGGGTGTCACATCAAACGGCTCCCCAGGGCGCTCCAGTAACTGTGCTGTGATGGCGGATGCGCTCTTGCCGAACACATTACTGAACACGTCATCAAGCTTGAAGTTGGAAACAGTCAGGCAGTTCTGGGCGCGGTTTTTCTCCCCGGTCATGTAGGATGAGAGTTTGACCCAGTAACGGCAGAGATCTCGAAGCTGCCGGATGTCCTTCGGCGGAATGAAGCTGCCGCGAACAAGGTCGTGCTTGAACAAGTCAGCGATCCATTGTGCGTCTTTCTTGTCGGTTTTCTTCCCCTTGATTGCTTTGACGAACTTGGGGTGGCTGACGACCACATGGATGGAATCCTCCAAAATGTTGTGGATCGGGAACCAATACTTCCCGGTGGATTCCATACACACATCTTTGCAGCCGTTGGCTAAAAGCCAGTCCCGCAGTTCGCGCAGACTTCTCGTGTAGGTTGAGAACCGGCGCGACTGATACTCTGTGACCCCTTGCGTATTTGTGGATGCAATGCAAGCGATCAGAAAATCCCGGTGAACATCCATTCCGCAGCAAATTGGATACACGATCTTAAGTCTTCCCATAACAACTCCCTTCTCCCAAAATATCGTTGAGGGCAGCCAGGGACTGGGCATCCGGCTAAAAACGAGTTGCGTCTTTACAAAGATAAGTTTACAGGCTCAAAGTCCTACTCATTGGTGCTTGAAAGAATGCCCGGTGACTTATATATGAGCGCAGTTACAGCTCGCTGCACCGCACCTACCTCCTCGTACTCTGTAGTATAGCTACCCTCAGTCTTATTTTATCAAATTACATACTCTAGCGGAAGCCCCAACCCCGTTTCATTCCTCGTTGGTGCCTTTCGCAGAAAGGTATGGTCATATATGAACTCAAAAACTGCATTGAAAAAGCTGCGGGAGCTGGTGGACGAGGCCACCTTTGCATCCATCCTATCCCAACTGGCTGGGACAACAGTGTACTTCCCTGCAAACACAGAGTTTACTGATCTTGAGGAACGCAACCTCCTAATTCGGGACGACTTCTACAGTGGGGACTACGAAGTAGCTGATTTGGCCAGGAAATACGATTTGAGTATCTCCCGGGTATATAAGATCATCCAGGCAAGATAACCACTATTTTTTCACTTTCTTAGACTATATCCCCCAAAAACCAACGACCTCTCTAGCTCTCCTATTTTTCAGGCTTCCTTCCCTCTTTCCAGGAAACATTACAACCTACAAAAAATTACTTTTAATTTATTAAATACTATCAATATCATAAAATAGATATCAATATTCGATATTATCTCACAAATTCATGAAAAATCCTATAATCATTGCTATATTCTACCGTAAAGGAGAGAGCAACTATGATTAGGATTTTACTTTCTACCCGACTTGGCGAACTGCGTTGGTCCCAAGCAGACCTAGCACGCAAAACAGGGATTCGGGCATCCACCATCGGTGACTACTACAACGAAATGACCGACCGGATCAACCTGCGGCACTTTGAGTTGATCTGTAAGGCCCTAGACTGTGACCTGACCGATCTCCTCGTCTACGAGCCCGACGACACAGTCCAGTTGAAGTCCCGTACCGGTGCGCCCATCCAACGCAAGCCACCATCCAAAAAGTAAGCCAGCCACTGCGGCCCGGACGTCCACCGTCCGGGCCCTTTCCTATCTCCGCTTCCTCTTGACAAAACCTCCTACAAGTGTAGAATCTAGACAAGAGAACTACAACTGTAGGAGGTTTTGCCATGAAAAAGCTTTCAGAACGGGAGTGGATGGTTCTGGGTACGCTGTGGGACAGCGGCGGCGCCACCCTAGGAACCATCACCCAAGCCCTACAGGAGGAGACTAATTGGAGTCGGAACACCGTGTTAACCTACCTCACCCGTATGGAGGCCAAAGGCTTGGTCTCCATTGACAAGGAGGGCTATCCCCGGCTATACCGGGCGGCCCTGGCCAAGGAGGACTGCCAGGCCCAAGCCAGGGACAGCTTCCTCCAACAAGTCTACCAGGGCTCTACCGGGGATCTAGTGGCAGCTTTTCTCCGGGAAAAACCCATCACCTCCCAGGAACGGGAGGAGCTCCGCCGCCTGCTGGATGAAATGGAGGTGTAGACCATGACGGATATTTGGTCCTTTCTCTTGCAGACATTGACAGCTTCCAGCGCTGCCGTCCTGCTCCTGCTGGTAAAGGCCATGTTCCGGGACAAGCTCTCTCCTCGCTGGCAGTTCGCCGCCTGGGGCATCCTAGCCCTGGTTCTGCTGTTCCCCGCAGGGCTGGGGGGACGCTACGCTCTGGTAAACTGGCCCGTCCTTCTGGAAGCCTTTAAGTCCTGGGCTACCGGGGACTATGGGAGTGTGACCCATGCATTTGATCCACCGGGACGTGGCCTGGGGATTGGTAATCTGCTTTTTCCGTTGCCTCCACTGGTGCAATCCCCTCCTCTGGTTCTGCGCCAACCTAGCCCAGAACGATCTGGAAGCCCGCTGCGACCAGCGGGTGCTGGAACAACTGGAAGGGGAAGCGCGGCGGCAGTACGGGCACATCCTCCTGTCCATGGCGGATGAGAAATACGCCCGGGCCCCAGGCACCTCTTCCATGGCCAACGGCCTGCGGAACATCCGCCGTCGCATCTAGGCCATTGCACGCTTTAAGATGTACCCAGCGGGGATGTCCCTGGTGTCGGTTTGTATGGTACTGGTGTTAGCCGCGCCGCTGCTGGTGGGGACCAAGCAGGAGGTCACCCCTGCTTTTCATGCTCAGCCAAACAGTATCCATCGCATCCTTGCCCACGGCTGCACCCTCCGCTGTACCACCTACGACGGAGCCCTGGATACCTATGCCAAGGGCTTTCCTGGCAGGGGCGCCGAATCGTGACTACCAGACCTTTTTCTCCTATCTCTCCATCTGTACCCCCCTCTCTCAACAAAAAGCTCTGGCTGAGGCTTATATGGATATCAAGAATCATGGCACAAGGTCTCCAATTCTGTCCGCTGATCCCGACACATTTAGCAGCAGCTCTGGATACCGGATTTACAACTTAGTTTCCGTAGGCAAGGAAAGTTATGAGGGAATTTTGGCCATTCCCCTGCTGGAACCACCGCCAGGAGAAAACTGGGTGGAATCTGGAGAATCCTGGATTGCCGTTCAAACTGTCCGTGCGGAAAAACAGGGAAATCGCTGAGTGGTCTTGCCCCAAGGGGACTTCTCTACGCTGGCTGGCCCTTGGCGGGTCGGTGGGCTTTATAGCCCCACAACCGTTTTCCCTTTCACCACCTACGAGGCCCAGGCAGGGGACTTCACGATCCATGTAAACTGGCAGACCATGTGCTATGTGGAGTCTATCCATCAAGATTCCTCCTACGGTTTCTCCTATCCTTATTTTAGCCTCACCCCTGAGCCTGACGGCAAGTTCACCATTTGGAGTAGCGAGGATGTAACCGCCACCTATACTGGCTCCCCAGAGCAGCGAAACCGCTATGACAGAATCAACTTATATGCCTATCCCAACTATCCAGACTCCCCCGCAGTATCCCTTCCAGACCCCAACGAAATTTCAAGTGAAAACGGTATTGAGGTCACGGAGAAGCGTATTGCAGGCGGTGAGCGTCTAAGCAAGGACTGGAAAAGTCCTCTGCACCTCTCCATGGGTTTTTGGCACGACCGCCAAGATTTCTCTATCCCGGACAGCTATACCATGCGCCTAAGCTTCAACGGAGAAGCCCCAGAAGAGCTGCTTCTCCTACCAATGGAGGGAGGTGCCCCCCATGACTGAGCGCCAAAGCTACTATCGCGCCTTTTCCCGCATGGCCTGGGGCTATCTCTTCCTGTTTTTTGACATCAACCTCGGACCCGTCAGCATTTTGCCCCGCTTTGTTGGCTTTCTGATGTTTTTCGCCGCCATCCATGTCCTGGCCCCCAAGCAAAGAAGCCTCACCCTGCTGCGCCCCCTGTGTCTTTTGCTGGCGGCCTACTATCTGGTTCACTGGATACACTGCTGGTTCGGTATCCGCGTGGACGGTCACTTCCTCTTCCTGGATCTCCTAGTCGCGGCGGTGGAGCTCTATTTCCACTTCCAGCTTTTAACGGACTTGGCAGACCTTGCCCAGCTCTACCAACCATCAGGCAAGAACTTAGATCAAACGATCCTGAACCGGCGGACGGTGCTTGTGCTCTTGACTACCCTAGGCAACCTTCTCACGTTCCTTTTCCCAAACCTCTGGAAGAATTCGCTGCTCCCCCTGGGGCTTCTGGCGTTTCTCTCCTTCCTCGTGGCTCTCTTCGTCATGACCGCACTATTTTCCCTGCGGCGGTGCTACTGGGAAGCAACAGACGCTCCCTCATAAAATTGTCGCTCCATTGCAGTTCCCCCTTCACCATTTCTTAATCAAAACTCGATAGATTCTTAAACTCCTGTTTGCTAACCTAGGGGATAATAGAAGCTATCTTGACATTGGGGGAACCTATCATGCACCACATTCTTACCATCGGCATCGACCTCATCTCCGCTGTCCTTATTCTTTTTCCCATCGTAAGTGTGTTTCTGTTCTTCTCCCATCCCCGAAGTTTGAAGTGGACAGCCCTGTCCACGCTGTTCCTGCTCTATCTCTGTGCCGTTTTCTCCGCAGTGGGGTTTCCCTCCATCTGCACCCTGACCTTCGATCCCTCCATCCACTGGCTTCCCCTTGTGGATGTGTTCAGCGATCCCATAAGCTACTTAAAAAATTCCGCTTTGAATATTCTTCTCTTCATACCCCTTGGCATCCTTCTGCCCATACTCTGGGGGGACCATCGTTCTGCGAAGAACATCCTCGCCTGGGGCCTTGGCCTATCCCTGACCATTGAATGCCTGCAACTGTTCACCCTCCGCCTCACAGATGTGGACGATCTGCTCATGAACAGCTTAGGGGCTATATTAGGATACTACCTATCCAAAGTCCTTTTGACACCAGCGCAACCAACGGAAAACCCAGTCCACAGCCGTCGATACCGACGTCCCCTTGCCCTCCTGGCCCTTGCACTTCTGCTCATGTTTACCATTCAACCCTTGCTCTCCAGCGCGATTTGGGAAGTTCTCCTGGACTCCCCTCTGTGGGAGTCCATTCGATAGTATTCCTACAAACCTGAAATCTTCCTGTGCATCAGAACGTATACCTGTAAACGCTTCTTGTCCAGTCTCTAACTATCACCAAAAAGGCGTAGCCATCTTCCTTCCGAATGGGCTGCGCCTTTTCTATTTAGGCATAAAATAGTGAACAAACCTGCCCTTTTAATCTTGCGTTTTTTGTTGAAAAAGTGTATTATACTACCTGCGGATAGAGTCAATCTAAGGGGCCCTATCCTATTGTTGAGTTATCTTTGCCAGCCCCCTGGCAAATCCTCTGTAGCGGCACCCAGCTCGGACCCCTGTGCCGCTGAGAAAAGAAGGGAGAGAAGCAATTTTGAGCAGGTTGAGTATTACCCCCTGGGAAAATTCTCAGCGGACTGTGGACGACCTATACGCAGATATGGAGCGGCGCATCTCCGCCGCCCCCTGCGGGAACTGTCCCGTAGAGCTCACCAGTGCTTTCCTGAAGCTCTGCTTAGCCCAGAGCTGCGGGAAATGCGTCCCCTGCCGCATTGGCCTGGACCGTCTGTCCGCCATGTTAGACCGTCTGCTGGACGGCAACGGCAGCGAGGAAGATATGCAGACCATCCTGCGCTCTGCCCAGTCCATCGTGGACAGCGCAGATTGCGCCATTGGCTTTGAGGCCGCCCAGATGGTCCTGGACGGCTATGTGGCGTTCCATGACGACTACCTAGCCCACATCGAACAAGGCAGCTGTACTGCCAACTTTAAGAGCGTTCCCTGTGTGGAGCTGTGCCCCGCCCATGTGGACGCTCCTGGCTACATATCCCTGGTAGGCGAAGGACGGTATGACGACGCAATCCGTCTCATCCGTAAGGACAACCCCTTCCCCTCCGTCTGCGCCTTGGTGTGCGAGCACCCCTGTGAAAGCCACTGCCGCCGTTCCATCGTGGACGCCCCTTTGAATATCCGCGGCATCAAGCGCTTCGCCGTGGATCACTCTGGGGACGTGCCCGCGCCCCCCTGTGCGCCCCCCACAGGCAAGCATGTGGCCATCGTTGGCGGTGGACCCTCCGGTCTAACCGCCGCCTATTTCCTGTCCCTGATGGGCCATAAGGTCACTGTCTTTGAAAAGAAACCGAAGCTGGGCGGGATGCTCTGCTATGGCATCCCCCTCTACCGGCTCCCCGGTGAATATCTGAAGCGGGACATCAACTGCATCCTCTCCACTGGCGTGGAAACCAAGCTGAACTGCCAGGTAGGCGTAGACGTGACCATAGAAGAGCTACGCCGGGAGTATGACAGTGTCTATGTGGCCATCGGTGCCACCATGCAAAAGAAGCTTGGCATCCCCAATGAGGATGCCACCGGAGTACTGTCCGCCATCCATCTCCTGGACAGCACCATCCAGGAGGTCAAACCCGACTTCACCGGCCTGAATGTGGTGGTCATCGGCGGCGGCAATGTAGCCATGGATGCCACCCGCACCTCTGTACGCCTAGGCGCCAAGTCCGTCAAGTGCGTATACCGCCGCCGCATCTCCGATATGACTGCCCTGGAAGAGGAGATCGCTGGTGCCATGGCGGAGGGCTGCGAAATCCTGCCCCTGAAAGCCCCCGTCCGCATTGACACCGACGAGCAGGGAAAAGTCAGCGGCCTGGTGGTTCAGCCCCAGGTTATTGGCGAGGTTCGAGGTGGCCGTCCCTCCCCCCGGAACGCTGACCAGCCAGAGGAATTGATCCCCTGCGACATCGTCCTGATTGCCGTAGGCCAAGTGGTGGATTCCAAATACTTCTCCGAATCCGGCATGCCCCTGAAATGGGACAACTTCATCACCGCCGACGACGGCAGCGTCCCCGGCATGGATGGTGTATTCTCCGGGGGTGACTGCGTATCCGGCCCCGCTACGGTGATCCTGGCCATCGAGGCCGGCAAGGTAGCTGCGGCCAGTATTGATGAATACCTTGGCTTCCACACTGACATCTCTGCCAACCTGGAAGTCCCCCCTGCCCCCTTCCGCCTGCAAGGGGCCACGGGCCGCATCGACCTCACCGAGCGTGAGGCAAGCTGGCGGAAAAACGATTTTGAACTGATGGAAAACAGCATGTCCAAGCAGGAGATGGACCAGGAGTGCAGCCGTTGCCTGCGCTGCGACCACTACGGCCATGCTGGATTCAAGGGAGGGAGGTTGGCAAAATGGTAACTCTGACCATCGACAACAAGGCCGTCACCGTCCCGGAGGGCACCACCATCCTGGACGCAGCCAAACAGGTGGAAATTCACATTCCCACCCTCTGCTACCTCCGGGATATCAACGAAGTGGGTTCCTGCCGGATCTGCGCCGTGGAGGTGGAGGGGGTCAACAAGCTGGCCACCGCCTGCAACACCCTGGTAGAGGACGGCATGGTGGTTCGCACCAATACCCCCCGGGTACGCATCACCCGAAAGACCAACGTGGAGCTGATCCTCTCCCAGCATGTGGACCACTGCGTGACCTGTGTACGCAGCGGCAACTGCTCTCTGCAAAAGCTTTCCAAGGATATGAACATCCAGTCCGTCCCCTTCGGCAAGGCCACCTCGGAGCGGCCCTGGGACAACACCCTGCCCATCCTGCGGGACAGCTCCAAGTGCATCAAATGCCTGCGCTGTGTCAGCGTCTGCGAGCGTGTCCAGTCCTTGGGTGTCTGGGAAGTCACTGGTTCCGGGGCCCACACCACAGTGCGCGTCCATGGCAGCCCCCGGATGAACGAAACCAACTGTGCTTTCTGCGGCCAATGTGTGGCCCACTGTCCCGTGGGGGCCCTCCGGGAACGGGACGACACCGAGCGGGTGTTTGCCGCCCTCACCGACCCGGAAAAAGAAGTGGTGTTCCAGATCGCCCCTGCCGTCCGGGCCGCCTGGGGGGAGAGTTTAGGGCTGACCCCGGAGCAAGCCACGGAGAAGCGCTTAGCTGCGGCTGTGCGGGCTATGGGTGTTAAGCACGTGTTTGACACCACCTTCTCCGCCGACCTGACCATTATGGAGGAGAGCAGCGAGTTCGTGGAGCGGCTCAGCGACCCAGACCATGCTACCCTTCCCCAGTTCACCTCCTGCTGCCCAGGCTGGGTCCGTTTCCTGCGCAGGGAGTTCCCCAACATGGCCCCCCACCTTTCCACAGCCAAGAGCCCCCAGCAGATGTTCGGCGCGGTAGCCAAGAGCTATTATGCTGAACTGCTGGGTAAGAAGCCGGAGGATATCTTCTGCGTCTCCGTCATGCCCTGCATCGCAAAAAAATATGAGGCCGATGTGCCTCAAGTCAACGATGCAGCGAAGAAGGATGTGGACGTAGTTCTCACTGCCCGGGAACTGGTCCGAATGCTCCGGGCCACTCAGGTCAACGTAGCTGCCCTGCCGGAGGAGGACTTTGACCATCCCCTGGGGGTAGGCTCCGGAGCCGGGGTTATCTTCGGTGTCACTGGCGGCGTCATGGAGGCCGCCCTGCGTACCGCCTATTGGAAGCTCACCGGGAGCAATCCCCCCGCCGATGCCTTCCAGGAAATCCGGGGCCAGAAGCCTTGGCGGGAGGCCAGCTTCACCATCCAAGACACCACCGTCCGCCTGGCCGTGGCATCGGGCCTTTCCAGCGCCCGGATGCTCATGGAAGCCATCCAGTCAGGGCAAGCCTCCTACGATTTTGTGGAGGTCATGGCCTGCCCCGGTGGCTGTTCCGGCGGCGGCGGACAGCCCATCCACGATGGTGTAGACCTGGCCCAGGAGCGTGGTGAACGGCTCTACGCCCTGGACCAAGCAAACCCCATCCGCTTCTCCCATGAGAACCCAGTGATCCAGACGCTATACAAAGAGTATTTGGAACAACCCCTGTCCCACAAAGCCCACAAGCTGTTGCATACAGAGCAGGCAAAGTGGGAACTGTAACTCCCCGTCAATCAAACAGATCAAAGCCCGCTGCGTAACCACCGCAGCGGGCTTTTTCATGCTTTCCTATTTCAAAAAATAACTTACATAAACGCCGCGCCACTCTCCCAAGCCTGGCCTACCTTCTCGCCAACGGCATAGTAGCCGTGCTGGAAGGTATCAAACACAAAAGCATTGAGCTTGGCAGGGTCCACGACGCCGTCTCCATCTAGAACCGACTCATCCACCAAGGTGTTGACAATCTCCCCCAACACCCGGAGGCCGGAGGCCGACTCCTGGAACTCCACCACCTTACACTCTAGGGTCAGGGGGTACTCCTCCACGATGGGCGCATCCACCCGTGTGCTCTTCACCGCGTGCATCCCTGTACGGGCGAACTTGTCCGCCACATCGTTGCCGCTGACCATGCCGAAATAATCCGACTCCTTCAGGTGAGGAAGATCCGCTACGCTCAGGGTAAAGGCCCCCCGCTGGCGTAGGTTCTTGGTGGTCTTGTGGCCCTCGCTGATGTTTAGCGCCACCATATTCCGGGCACAAATTCCGCCCCAAGCCATGTTCATCACATTCACTGTCTCGTCCTCATTGTAAGTAGCGATCATCAGCACAGGCATGGGGAAGAGATTGGAATAAACACCAATACTTTTCTTCATGATTGATTGCACCTCCATGGTCTGGGCACCCTCACGCGCCCTCCTCGGCCTTTCTGGCCAGATATTCATCATAGCTCAGCTTCCTGTCAATGAGCTTACCATCCGCGGTGAAGTCAAAGATGCGGTTGCAGACGGTCTCCACCAGCTGGTGGTCGTGACAGGCCAGGAGGATGTTGCACTTTACCGCCTCAAGGCCCTTGTTCAACGCTGCAATGGACTCCAAGTCCAGGTGATTGGTGGGCTGATCCAGAAGCAGGACATTCCCCCCAGAGAGCATCATCCGGGAGAGCATACAGCGCACCTTCTCGCCGCCAGAGAGAACCTTGACCGGCTTATACACCTCGTCCCCAGAGAAGAGCATCCGCCCCAGGAAGCCCCGGAGATACAGCTCACTGGGGTCTGGGGAGTACTGCCGCAGCCACTCCACCAAGTTGTCGTCGCAGTCCTCAAAAAACTCGCTGTTGTCTTTGGGGAAGTAGGAGAAGGTCGCCGTGGTTCCCCACTCCACCGTCCCCTCGTCAGGCTCCATGCGCCCGGTGAGAATCTCGAAGAGGACACTGTGGGCGTTCTCGTTATCCCCGATGAACGCTACCTTGTCCCCCTTGCCCAGGAGGAAGGAGACCTTGTCCAGCACCTTCACCCCGTCGATGGTCTTGGAGACGTTGTTCACCGCCAAGATAGATTTCCCCACCTCCCGGTCTGGGGAGAACTTCACCCAGGGATAGCGCCGGGAGGAGGCGGGGAGCTCCTCCACCGTGAGCTTGTCCAATAGCTTCCGCCGGGCAGTGGCCTGTTTGCTCTTGGACTTGTTGGCGGAGAAGCGGGAGATAAAGTCCTGCAACTCCTTAATTTTCTCCTCGTTGCGCTTGTTCTGGTTTTTCACCAGCTGCTGGATCATCTGGGAGGACTCAAACCAGAAGTCATAGTTGCCCACATACATCTTGATCTTTCCATAGTCGATGTCCACAATGTGGGTGCAAACAGTATTCAGGAAGTGGCGGTCATGGGAGACCACGATCACGGTGCTCTCAAAGTCCAGGAGGAAATCCTCCAACCAGTTCACCGCGTCGATGTCCAGGTTGTTGGTGGGCTCGTCCATGATGAGGATGTCCGGGCTGCCGAAGAGGGCCTGGGCCAGGAGGACATTCACCTTCAGCCGTGGGTCCAGGTTCGCCATGCTCCCCTGGTGGTGCTCGGTATCCACCCCCAAGCCCTGGAGGATGCGGCTGGCCTCACTTTCGGCCTCCCAGCCCCCCAGCTCGGCAAAGGTCTCCTCCAGCTCACAGGCCAGGATGCCGTCCTCCTCGGACATCTCCTCCTTGGCGTACAGGGCGTCCCGCTCCTGGCCTACCTGGTAGAGTTTGGGGTTGCCCATAATCACCGTGTCCAGAACAGTGTAGGCATCGTACATGTTTTGGTCCTGCTTCAGCACGGACATACGCAGCTCCGGCAGGATCGTCACAGCTCCGGTGGTCGCTTCCAGGTCCCCAGAAAGGATTTTTAAGAAGGTAGACTTGCCTGCCCCGTTGGCGCCGATGATCCCATAACAGTTGCCCTTGGTGAATTGCAGGTCAACGTGAGAGAACAGCAGGCGGTCGCGGAATTGCAGGCTCAAGTCAGAAACAGTTAGCATGGGTATAGCTCCTCTTTTTGTTATTTATAAAGTATATCCCCTGTAGCTTACCAGCTTTCGTCAGGGAATGCAAGCTGAATTTCTCAGGGTTCATCCCAGGAGCATCCCCGCACCTACATACATAGCCGCACTGAGCAGGACGGGCACCGCCAGCATGGGAATCACTGTCTTGGCATAGGTGACGTTGTCAACCTGGGTAGCAGAGCAGGTCAAGGTAGCCTCGGACCCAAAGAAGCAGATATGGGACCCCGCCGCCGTGGCAGAGATGATGGCCCCCGCTGTCAGAAGAAGGTTCCCGTCCAAGGCCTGGGCAATGGGGATGATCACCGGAAACGCGATGGCGCAAATCCCCCAAAAGTTCCCCGCCGCCACCGCCAGAGCTGTCACCAGGAGAAATGCCACCACCGGCAGCAGTTGGGGGCTCACAGCAGCCTTCGCCGCGCCAATGACATATTCCGGCATCCCCAGCAAGCTGTTGATATCCCGCAGGATAAAGGCACTGGTAACGATAAAAAGTACCCCCACCATATCCTTAAATCCAGACACTACATGGTCCAGATACACCCCTGGTTTCATCAGCTTCTGGGGCAGGTACAATACTGCGCAGAACACCAGGCAGGCCAGAGTCCCATATAGAATCTCCCCAGTGGCAATGGTGATGGCAGTGATCAAAATCACCGGCAGGAGGAAATTCCAAATCCCCGAGAGTTTGGCCTCCTGCTGGGCATCCTCTCCCCCACCGCTCCCCTGCTTCTCCCCACGCTCCCGGAGATACGCCGCTTTCATAGGGCCAAACACAGGCAGGATGCCCGCCGCGTACAGCCCACCGCACAGTAGCGTGATGAGGGGATAAAACAGGAAGGGAATGGTGGACAGGAAGGTGGCAATCCCCTGTTCCGGCGTACACAAATCCGTAGCCACCAGCTGGCTGACCATAAACACCCCCCAAGTGGAGGTGGGCACCACCACACAGATGGACGACGCCGTGGAGTTGCACAGATAGGCCAACATCTCCCTGGGGATGTTCAACTTGTCCGTAGCCTTGCGCATGGCGTTTCCGGTGGAGAGGATGGAGAGCCAGTCGTCCACGAAAATCACCATGCCCAAAACCCAAGTGCCCAAAAGGGTGCTCCGTTCCCCCTTGCACAGCTTTCCCGCCAACGTGGTAAAGGCCTGGGTGCCCCCGGAAGCCTCGAACAGCGACACCAAACTCCCAAAGAAGCCGCACACCAGCACCAGCCAAATCCACAGGTCGCTGCCCATCACGCCGTAGACCACATCCAGCCAGGGCTTGGGAAATCCAGTGCCATAGAGTAGGACCGCCCCCACAACGGTCCCCGCCACCAGGGAACTGGCAGTGCGCCGGGTCAGCAGCACCAGCACAATCACCACCGCCACCGGCAACAGACTCAGAATCCCATAGTTTTCCATAGAAACGCCCCTTTCCCTTTGCTTTGTCAGAATGGTTTCTATTCTACGGTACACAGTCAAAAAAAGCAAGGGAAAGACTGTGTCCATCCACATTCTTTCCCTTGCATTCCATGGTATTCTGCCACCCTCGTTAAGAAGCCCTTTTGAGTGCCGCTTGAGCCAACCTGCTCCGGAGCTCTGCCTCCGTAACAGCATAGGCCTCTGCTTCCCAGGGGAGGATGGGCCGCTGGTCCGGGAGCTGCTCTCCCCGCTGGGCAAAAATTGCCGCCGCCACAGTTTCCAACAGCCTTGGGTTCTTCCCCAACAGCGGCCCGGTGAGTTGGGAGGCAAAAACATTGTTCCAGTGGAAGCCCTCCGGGCGGTTGGGGCCGTCGTTGCCCCATCCCAAAGCCGTTTCCGTCAGCAAAGGCGTTTCCACCCCTTTGACACTACCACATTTGTTCATGAAACCCACCACAGCCTCTGGGTACAGGGCGGTATAGCCGTACACGTCCCCCACAGTGCGCACCCGTGTGTGCTCCGTGACGAAGTTCCCCAGGCCAATGCCCTGGTAACCACTGCCGTCGGCCTCCTGGATTTCCGCACCCAACAGCTCCATGGCCGTCCCGGCGAAAAACATGACCTTGCCATCCTGGGCTGCGGCCTTGATCTCTGGCCCCATAGGGGCGAGCACCTCCATAGCCGCCCGTTGGCTCCCCTCTGTCCCGGCGCCCATGAAGAGAAAATCTGCCTGGGCTACCTCCGGCCTCTGCCCGGGTTCCACGGTCTCCACCGCCACCTGGCACCCTAGTGCTTCCAAATAGCGTTTGAGAATTAACACATTGCCATAGCTTCCATATAGGTTCATCAGGTTGGGATAAAAATGAATAAACTGTACCTTCATTGCTTAAATCTCCTTTTCCACATGGTCCAATAATTTGTCTCGATCCGAGAAACAGGTCACTACATAAAGCTCCTCTTTCCCTCCGTCCTCCAACGCCTGGGCCGCAGCAAAAATGCTGGGCTGTACAGACCAGTTCTCCAACTCCGTGAAAGAAAATCGTTCCGCCAGGTCGTTGGCATAGCGTCCAGAGAGGATGATCTGTTTGACATGGGGGGCCTTCAACTGGGCAAAGTCGATATCCCAGAGCCAGCTGGTCTCACAGGTGAAATATTTCCGGCTCACGCTGTCCACGATGATGAGAACCACACAGTCCCGCTTTGTCCCAGCGATGTAGCGCAAGTTTGTGTCATAAGAAATGCTGTTCTCATGTTTGCTGGTGAGCAACGTGCCGTGGTGCTCCCCTAAGGTAAAGCTCTGTGTCCGGCCGCTTTGGAGGGCATATTGGTTCACCACCTCCGCCGCCTGCTCTGGGCTTACCCCATTTTGCCGGCTGACGGCATAGGCCGCCAGGATGTTATAGGCATGATAGATGCTGCAAAAATCCAGGAGGATGCTGACCCAGTGGTCGATCACCAGCTCTCCGGTCTCCAAATCCAGGGACGTACCGTTGTAATCGGTTTTGGGCTTATGGTGGCCACAGCGTTTGCAGCGGTAAGCGCCGATGTGGTTGTAGTGAACGTAGTCGTATTCCATAGGCCCTTTGCAAATGGGGCAGCAGGCCCCATCATGGTATACGCCGGTGGGTTGCTTGGAAGAGGCCGCGCTCCGGTCCAACCCAAACCAGGACACCTTCTCATGTCCCCGGGAGAAGCAGCTGGAAAGAGGATCATCTGCGTTCAAAATCAGCTCTACTTCCGGCGGGATCGCTGAGAGGATTGCATCATATATCCACTCAGGGTGGCCGTTCCGGGTGAGCTGATCCCGAAATAGATTGGTAATCACCAACTGTTTCGGGGGAAAATACCGGAAAATCTGCGCCGTGCTACGCTCGTCACACTCCAACAGGAGGATATCGGCCACTACCCGCCCCTGTAGGTCTGCATGGGTCAGCACCGACGTTGCCACTCCCTCCAACTGGTTGGCCCCCTTCTCATTCAGAACCACCGTGTTCCCAGCTCCGCGGAGGATGGCAGCGATGAGCTCCACTGTCGAGGTCTTGCCATTGGAACCGGTAACGGCAATGATATGTTCTGGGACCTCCACCTGTCGCAGGATATCCGGGCACAACATTAGTGCCAGCTTGCCAGGCAGGGTGCTCCCCTTACCCATCAGTCCTCCCAAAAAACTCCCTACCTTACACAACAGGATGGCCAAACATTTTTTCATATCTATGCCCCTTTCCATCGTTTCCTTTGGGCAGAAACAGGCCGCCCGTCCTATGGTCTTATGATACCAAGGACGGGCGGAAGGGGGATTCAAATTTAATTGTTTTATTCCTAAGGAAATCCTAAGATTGCCTTGATTTTTTCTTTCCTCCCGGCATTTGCCCCGGCAAGGAAATGGTGAAGCTGGTCACATGGTCCGCACTCTGGGCCGCGATACTCCCCCCATGGAGGAGGACAATTTCTTTGGCAATGGCAAGCCCCAGGCCAAAGCCGCCGCTGTCGCTGGTGCGGGCGTCATCCATGCGGTAAAACTTTTCAAAGATAGTGGACAGCTTTTCCGCCGGGATGGTCGGCCCCTCATTTTGAATACAAATGGTAATCATCCCCTCCTCTTCCTGGGCAGAAATGTAAATTTCTGTATTGGGATAGCTATAGGCAGCGGCGTTTTTCAAGATGTTGTTGAACACCCGCGCCAGCTTTCCAGGATCGGCAGAGACAGTCAAGTCCTCCCCAGCCTGAAGCACAGCGGTGTTGCCACGTGCCGAGAGCAGGGGATAAAACTCGTCGGTGATTTGCACCAACATATAGGATAGGTCGATTTCCTCCTTCTCTAAGGGGATTTGTTGCAGGTTATAGCGGGCAATTTCAAAGAGTTCATTCACCAGGGTTTCCAGCCGCTGGGCCTTTTCCAGGGTGATATGGACATATTTTGCCCGCTGCTCAATGGGCATTTCCGGAACCTCTTCCAGCAGGCTCAGGTAGCCGATCACAGAGGTCAGGGGGGTGCGGATGTCATGGGCCAAATACATCACCAGGTCATTCTTCCGCTGTTCCGCAATCTGCTCCGCCATGGAGCGTTGGGCCAGGGTGTGCTTGATTTGATTGATCTTCCGTTCTGTCGCCGCCAGCTCCGGCGCTAACACCACATCGTTGTTACTCTCCTGGATGATGGCGTCAATGCCCTGGTTGATTTGGTTAAAATACTTGGTAAAGCTTCTCATATAAAAGCGCAGGATCAATAGGAACACCCCAACTGCCGACAGGAGTAAGAGAAAATCCATATGATCCCGGAATACGTTCCAATAGAATGCCAGGGCGGCATCCCGGTCTTGGTAAACATAGTCTGTCAAAAACTTCACCACAAAGTTGGCAAAGCGGCCCCGGAGCAGGAAACTATAGGCCAAAAAGACCAGCACCGCCGACACAGCCACGATCATGGTAGTGCCGAAAAAAAGCTTTCTCCGAAGCAGCTTATAGTCGGACCATTTCTGTTTTCCTTTAAGCATCAATTTTATACCCTACCCCCCAGATGGTCTTGATATACTGGGGATGCTCCACTGTGTCCCCCATCTTCTCCCGCAAATGACGGATATGGACGGTAATGGTGTTGCTGTTCTTATTGTAATACTCGTCCTTCCAAATCTCATAAAACAGCTCCTCAGAGCTCACAGCCTTCCCCTTCCGTTCCAAAAGGATACGGAGGATGGAAAACTCTGTGGGGGTAAGGTTCAAAGGCTTACCATTTAAATGGCACTCATGGGTGTCGGTATTCAACTCTAAGGCAGAGTGGACTAGGAGGGCATCCCCCGGGCCGTCTGGGCGGGCAGTGCCATAGCGCTTGTAGCGCCGGAGCTGGGCTTTCACCCGGGCCACCAGTTCCAGAGGGCGGAAGGGTTTCGTCACATAGTCGTCAGCCCCCAAGGTTAGGCCAGTGATCTTGTCCATCTCCGCATCCTTGGCTGTGAGCATAATCACAGGATAACTGTGGTGTTCCCGAATCTTTTGGCAAATCTCAAAACCGTTGGTATCCGGCAGCATAATGTCCAGAATCGCCAAGTCCAGCTGGGTGGACTCGATACATTCCAAGGCCTCCTTGGCTGTGTAAAATTGAAAAACTGTGTAATTCTCGTTTTGCAGGTAAAGCGCCACCAAGTCGCAGATCTCTCGTTCATCGTCCACCACTAATATCTTATCCGGCATCTTGCAAAACCCCTTTCTCTCCAATTTGCTCCCAATCCTACCAGATACCACAGGGGTTTACGTTGCCTTTTTGTGAACAAAAGGTTAAGAAATTCCTAAGATAGCACAGGAAAGGGCCTGCCGCCCGCACTCTGCGGACAGCAGGCCCTTGGCTCGCTTATATGTTATTCCTTCACAGGCTGCCAATTCTTGCTCAGCTGCTCCAAGCGCTGATACTTTTCCTTGGCCTCCTGCTCGGCCCGGGCAAAGAGCTCTCTGGCCCGGTCGGGGAAGGTCAGCTGCAGGGAGGAGTAACGCACCTCGCCGCTGATGAATTCCTGGAAGTCCATGATGGGTTCCGGGGAATCCAGTTGGAAGGGGTTCTTCCCTGCCTCGGCCCGGCGGGGGTCGTAACGGAACAGGTGCCAGTAACCGGCCTGGACTGCGGCACTCATCTCCAACATGGTGTTCTTCATGCCCATCTTGATGCCATGGCTGATACAGGGGGCATAGGCAATCACGATGGAGGTACCGGGGTAGGACTCCGCCTCAATGAGGGCCCGGATGGTCTGGTTGTAGTCGGCGCCCATGGCGATCTGAGCCACATAAACGGAGCCGTACTGCATGGCAATGGCTGCCAGGTCCTTCTTCCGCACGGACTTACCCGCTGCGGCAAACTGTGCCACAGCGCCAGTGTTGGTGGCCTTGGAGGCCTGGCCGCCGGTGTTGGAATAGACCTCGGTGTCCAGCACCAGGATGTTCACGTTCTCCCCAGAAGCCAGCACGTGGTCTACACCACCGTAGCCGATATCGTAGGCCCAACCGTCGCCACCAAAGGCCCAAACGGACTTCTGGGCGAACATGTCCCGCATGTCATAGAGGGCCTTCAACTGCTCCACGTTGGCTCCGCCTGCGGAAATGGCCTGGTCCAGGGCGGTTGCCAGGGCGTCGCCAGTGGTGCGGGAACCGTCGGTCTCCTTGCGGTGATTCAACCACTTCTGGGCAGAGAGGGTCACAGCGGGGGGCGTCTGCTCATTCTGGGCGATCTCCCGGGCCAGGTCCGCCGCAGCGGTCTGCCGAGCGTTCACTGCCAGGTTCATGCCATAGCCAAACTCCGCGCCATCTTCAAAGAGGGAGTTCTCCCAAGCGGGACCCCGACCTTCCCGGTTCACGGTATAGGGGGTGGAGGGGGCGCTGCCGCCCCAGATGGAGGTGCAGCCGGTGGCGTTGGCGATGTACATCCGGTCACCGAAGAGCTGGGTGACCAGCTTGACATAAGGTGTCTCGCCGCAACCGGCACAGGCACCGGAGAACTCGAAGAGGGGCTGCTCAAACTGGCTTCCCTT
>NZ_JBQILM010000033.1:0-21111 GCF_056797215.1 Evtepia sp. | reverse complement strand
TCCAGCTTGCTTTCACCAAAAATGCTGTGGCGCTCCCCGCAGTTGGGGCACTGGAAATAGCTGTAGTTCTCAATGAGGCCCAGGATGGGCTTGTGCATCATGTCCGCCATGCGTACCGCCTTGGTGACGATGAGGGATACCAGGTCCTGGGGAGAGGTCACCACCAGGATGCCGTCCACAGGGATGGACTGGAACACCGTCAGGGGTACGTCACCGGTGCCGGGGGGCATGTCGATGAGCAGGTAGTCCAGCTCGCCCCAGCGCACGTCAGACCAGAACTGCTTTACCACCCCTGCCAGCAGACTGCCCCGCCAGATCACCGGGTCGCCGGGGTTTTCCAATAACAGGTTCAGGGAGATCACCTTCACCCCCCCGGCGGTGATTTCCGGGAAGATGCTCTCCCCATCCCCCATGGCGCGGCCATGGATGCCAAAGGCGGTGGGGATGGAGGGGCCGGTGATATCCGCGTCCATAACCCCCACCTGGTAGCCCTTCTGGGACAGGGCAGTGGCCAAGCAGGCGGTGATGGAGCTCTTGCCCACACCGCCCTTGCCGGACATAACGGCAAAGACGTGCTTGATGGTGGAGTATTTGTTCAGAGGTGCGATGAGGTCTTTTTCATCTACGTGCTCGCAGCTGGAACCGCAGGTGCTGCAATCGTGGGTGCATTCTTCGGACATGATAATCTTTCCTTTCTTGTGTTAGCTGACGCTTCAGAAAAACACAGCATAAAGTTTTCGTCCACCTTTTTCAAAAGGTGGCGGAGTCCAGAGGCAGCGCCTCTGGCAGGGTGCAGGGGCAGCGCCCCTGCTGGGTTTGGGCGAAGCCCAACGATCATTCGTCAAAACAAAACTTAATACTCATAACTCCCCCCACCGATAAACTCCCGAATCAAAGAAGCCGGCGGCACCAGCTCCGGGTCAATGGGATGGAAGTATTCAAAACCCTTAATCAGCTCCAACAGCTCCCGCCGCCGCTCATTCTCCTGGGGGACCGCCTGCATCAGAGGCATGGCGTAGTGCTTCATCACCGAGACCTCGTAGGGGATGGAGGAATCAAACATGTAGCTGGCCCGCTTTTTGAAGGGGGAGATGTACAGCTTTTCCCCCCGGCGCACGTTGCTCCACATGTCCATGGTCTCGTCCACCCCGGTGCCCCGGAAGTTGTAGTCCCGCACTGCCCGCCGGGCCAAGCGCATCCAGGTGCCCTTGAAGCGCAGCTCCTCCCCCTCTAGGATGTTGGAGCGGGCGGAGATGTACAGGCAAGCGGCCTGGGGATAGCGTCCGGCACAGTCGTCGTTGAGGGCGTGGATGCCCTCGAAAATGGCCACCTCGCTCTTCCCCAGCTTTAGGGGGGTGCCCAGGTGGTCGTTGCGCATCTGCCGGGCGAACTCGAATTTGGGCACCAAAATGGTCTCCCCCTTGGAGAGCTTGGTGAAGTGGGTGTGGAGCAGGTCCATGTCCATGCACAAGGGGGACTCAAAGTCCACCAAGCCGTCTGCCGTCCGGGGGCAGGTTTTCAGGTCCAGGGTCTTGAAATAGTTGTCCATGGAGATGGTGTGGGTGTTCACCCCCCGGCGGTTGAGCTCCTCCTCAATTTTCATGGCGGTGGTGGTCTTGCCGGAGCCGGAGGGGCCGGAGAGCAGCACAATGGGGCTGTGGGCCAGGTTGTCCAAGATGACCTCCACGGCCTTGCAGATTTTCTCATCGTAGGCGGCGTCGCAGGACTCCAAAAACCCCTTGACGTCCTGGTCAATCTGGCGGTTGATCTCCTGTAGCTGGTAGGTGGGTTGTACTCTATACATTTGCTCGGTCCTCCCTTTCTCTGTATGGATGGTATGGGGAATGGGAAGCTGGGTGCGCCACACTGGGGCTTTTGGCTATTGTGCCCCTAGGCCCAGCTTCCAAGCGCGTTTTTCTTCCAGGATACGCGGCAGCGCCCGGAGGTATTCCTGGGGATATTTTGGGTTGCCCAGCCGCTTCACCTTGCCGTCCCCCACCTGCTTGGTGATGCCCCCGGCCCCCAGGGCCAGGACGGGGTGGAGCTCCTCCATCATGCAGATGTTGTACACGCTGGCGTAGCCCGGGCGGCACCAGCCCACGTTTTCCAGGGCGCCGGACATGAATTTTTGCCGGTAGAGGTAGTAGGGCCGGTAGCCCCGGGCCCGGAGGGTAGGCCAGGCGTAGTCCAGCATCCCCGCCACGGCGGGGCCGTCTGGCAGGTCCTGGGCCTGCCAGCTCCGCTCTGCCCCCCGTTTCAGGGACAGGGTGTGGACGGTGATGTTCTCCGGGGCCAGCTCCAACACCTCCTCCAAGGTGGCCCGGAAGCCCTCTGGGGTATCTGTGGGCAGGCCGGCGATGAGGTCCATGTTCACCACGTCAAAGCCGGTGTCCCGGGCCAGACGGTAGGCGCTGCGCACGTCCTGGGCACAGTGGCTGCGGCCAATGGCTGCCAGCACGCTGTCGGACATGGTCTGGGGGTTGACGGAGACCCGGTCCACCCCGGCCTCCCGGAGGACGTCCAGCTTTTCCTGGGTGATGCTGTCTGGCCGCCCGGCCTCCACGGTGAACTCCGCCCCTGGGATGCGAGGGAAGTGCTTGCGGATGGCCTCCAGGAGCTGTTGCAGCTGGGCAGGGGAGAGGGTGGTGGGGGTGCCGCCGCCTAGATAGATGGAGCGTACCCGCCCGGCCTGCTGGGCCACGGCCTCCCCGGCGGCTTGGATTTCTTCCAGCAGGCCATCCAGGTATTGGGGGATGAGCTTGTTGGCGGAGCCGGAGCTGGAAATGAAGGAGCAGTAGGCACAGCGGGTGGGGCAAAAGGGGATGCCCACATAGAGGGACAGCTCCTGGGGGTGCAGGGACTGCTTCACCCGCAAGCTCTCCTGGGCGCAGTCCATGGCCAGCTGGCGGCGGGCGGGGGAGACCCGGTAGAGGGTGCGCAGCTGCCGTTCCGCCTCCTGGGGGGTGGCCCCGGCCTCCAAGGCCCTGGTGGGCAGCTTCACCGGGCGCACCCCGGAGAGGAGGCCCCAGGGGGGTTCGGTTTCCAGGCAGTCCACCGCCGCCAGATAAAAGGCCCGCTGTAGGGTGCGGCGGATGAGCCGGGTGGTGGCCACTGGGTCCTCCTGGGGCAGCTCACTGCGGCGCACCCGGCAGCGGCGGATATAGGTCTCGCCCCCCCGGCGCAGCACCGCCGTGGCGGTGCACCACACGGGGCGCTGGGAGAAGGAGAGCTCCAACTCGTTGTCCCCCCCCGGGGGGGTGCTGGGATAGCTGGGCCGCTCCTGGGGGAAGAGGGTCAGGAGGGTTTGCTCCACGGCGTAGGTCTCCTGGTGGCCGGAGAAGTAGAGCTTCATTGCAGGGCCTGGCGGACAAAGGGGTTGCGGGAGCGCTCTGTGTCCAGGTCGGAGGTGCCCTCATGGCCGGGGCACACCCGCAGGTTCCCTTCCAGGTTTGCCAGGCGCTTGAGGGATTGTAAAATCACCCCAAAGCTCCCTCCCACGAAGTCCGTGCGGCCGCAGGAGCCGGCAAAGAGGGTGTCGCCGCAGAAGAGCACGTCCCCCACCTGGAAGGTCAGGGAACCGGGGGAGTGGCCGGGGGTGTGGAGGACTTGGATTTCCGCCTGGCCGAAGGGGATGCTGTCCCCATCGCTGACGGTATGGATGCCCTCCACCGGGGCCAGGAGCATGTATTGGTCCCCCTTGCCCTGCCAGTTGACTTCTTTTTCGTGGACATACACCGGCAGGCCGGGGTAGCGTTCCAGCAGGCCGGGGACCCCCAACACGTGGTCGAAGTGGCCGTGGGTGATTAGGAGCATGGCGGGGGTGCAGCCAGCCTGTTCCATCTCCCGGGCGATGTCGCCGCTCTGGTCACCGGGGTCGATGACGGCGCATTGCTTGGTGTCGGTGTCCTCCAATAGGTAGCAGTTGGTGCCGATTTGCCCCACGGGCATACGCTTGATCTGTAACATAAAGTTCCCTTCTTTTCCTAGCCTTTCCGGTCTCGTTGATGTGGTTCGATTCACATGGTATTCACATGGTATCCGTATCCATCCAGATGGTGACGGGCCCGTCGTTGACGGAGCTGACGGCCATATCCGCCCCAAAGCTGCCGTGGGCCACGGAGAAGCCCTTGTCCTGGCAGGTTTTTAAGAAGTGCTCATACAGGGGGATGGCCACATCGGGCTTGGCCGCCCCGGTGAAGCCTGGGCGGCGGCTTTTGATATCCGCATAGAGGGTGAATTGGGACACCACCAGCAGCGCCCCGCCCACGGCCTCTAGGTTTAAGTTCATCTTGCCCGCTTGGTCGGAAAAAACCCGCAGGCCGCAAATTTTATCTGCCAATTTCTCCGCCTGGGCGGGGGTATCCGTGGGGGCGATGCCCAGCAAAACCAGGAAGCCGGTGCCGATCTCCCCAGTAACCGCCCCGTCGATCTCCACCTTGGCGGAGGATACTCTGGTCACCACTGCGCGCATCATGGGACCCTCCTTTATCTCATGGATTTCATACGAAGGTATTATAGCATGGCAGGCAAAAGCCGTCAATCAATCCAAGAAAAAACCGCCGCCCCCTCTTGACAGAGGGAGCGGCAGCGTATATACTACAGCTAGAGGGGCCGGTCAGCGGCTGGCCCATTAAGCTAGTTTTTTTGCAGTAGCCGTCTGGTGGCCGCCGGGCGGCTACTTCTCTTTTCTCCGGTCATTCCGCACTGTATGCACAAAGGCAAGCAGGTTGAGAACAACAAGAGCGATCTGACACACATCCGTGATGCTGGAAATATGGATGAGAATGGTCATAGCTCCTCCCCCTTTCCAGGGGGCAAATCGAAGGAAGTGATTTAACCCCCTATATGTAATGGGGGCCAACCGCCTTTGACGTGATCCTTTCGCTGTAGCCCTTGTAGTTTACCATGGTTCGACAGGAAAGGCAAGAAAAAACCGCCGCCCCCCTCTTGACAGAAGGGGGCGGCAGCGTATATACTACAGCTAGAGGGGCCGGTCAGCGGCTGGCCCATCGACTAATTTATTTCTGCTATAGTAGCCGTCTGGTGGCAGCCTAGGCGGCTACTTCTCTTTTCTCCGGTCATTCCGCACTGTATGCACAAAGGCAAGCAGGTTGAGAACAACAAGAGCGATCTGACACACATCCGTGATGCTAGAGATATGGATGATAATGGTCATAGCCCTTCCCCCTTTCCAGGGGGCAAATCGAAGGAAGTGATTTAACCCCCCTATATGTAATGGGGGCCAACCGCCTTTGACGTGATCCTTTCGCCGTAGCCCTTGTAGTTTACCACGGTTCGACAGGAAAGGCAAGAAAAAACCGCCGCAAAAGGGGCTGTATCCACCTACTGTGTGGATACAGCCCCTTTGTGCTGTTGCAAAGCTGCCATGGAATCAGGCGGTTATTCTTCGCTGTCCTCCTGCCGGGTTACGGCAATGGACAGGTCGTCCAACTGCTTGTCGTCTACCACGTCCGGGCAGTCCATCATCAGGTCGGAGGCGTTCTGTACCTTGGGGAAGGCGATCACGTCCCGGATGGAGGTGGCCCCGGTCATGAGCATTACCAGCCGGTCCAGGCCGTAGGCCAGGCCGCCGTGGGGGGGTGCGCCGTACTGGAAGGCATTCACCAGGTGCCCGAAACGCTCCTGGATGTCCTCCTGAGCCAGCCCCAATGCCTCAAAGGCCTTGGTTTGCAGCTCCGGTGTATTGATACGGATGGAGCCACCCCCCAGCTCGGTGCCATTCAACACAATGTCATAGGCCCGGGCCCGGCAGTTTTTCTTGTCTGTGAGAAGCTTGTCCTCGTCCTCAGCCATGGGGGCGGTGAAGGGATGGTGCATGGCCTGGTAGCGGCCCTCCTCCTCAGACCACTCGAACATGGGGAACTGCGTCACCCACAGGAAACGGAAGTCCTTGGGGTCCAGCAGGCCCAGCTGCTTGGCGCACTCCACCCGCAGGGCCCCTAGGGCGGCAAACACCACCTCTTCCTTGGCGTCCCCTACGATGAGCACCAGGTCCCCGTCCTTGGCCCCGGCACGCTCCAAAATGGCGGCGTTCTCCTCATCAGTGAGGAACTTTTGATAAGAGGAGGTCACCTTGCCGTCCAGCATCCGGGCCCAGGCCAGGCCCTTGGCCTGGTAGGTTTTCACAAAGTCCCCCAGCTTGTCAATCTTCTTCCGGGGGAAGTCGGCGGCGTGGCCGTCCAGGTTGATAAGGCGCACAGTGCCCCCGGCCTCGATGGCACCGGAGAACACCCCAAAGCCGCAGTGTTTCACAATGTCGCTGATGTCCTTGAGCTCAAAGCCAAAGCGCAGGTCGGGCTTGTCAGAGCCGAAGCGGTCCATGGCCTCCCGCCAGGGCATGCGCTGGAAGGGGGTTTGGACCTCCACGTCCAAGACCTCCCGGAACACCCGCTTTAGGAAGCCCTCCTGGATGGTCTGGATCTGCTCCTCGTCCAGGAAGGACATCTCAAGGTCAATCTGGGTGAACTCCGGCTGGCGGTCCGCCCGGAGGTCCTCGTCCCGGAAGCAGCGGGCGATTTGGAAATAGCGGTCGAAGCCCGAGAGCATCAACAATTGCTTATACTGTTGTGGAGACTGGGGCAGGGCGTAAAACTTCCCAGGGTGGACCCGGGAGGGCACCAGATAGTCCCGGGCCCCTTCGGGGGTGGACTTGGTGAGGATGGGGGTTTCAATCTCCAAAAAGCCCTGCTCATCGAAGTAGTCCCGGCAGATTTTGACGATCTTGTGGCGCAGGGCAAGGGTGCGCTGCATATCCGGGCGGCGCAGGTCCAGGTAGCGGTATTTCAGACGTACCGCGTCCTTTACGTCGGAGTTTTCCACAATCTCAAAGGGCGGTGTTTCCGCCTTAGCCAGGAGGCGCAGCTCTGTGACCTGGATTTCCACAAAACCTGTGGGGAGGTCGGGGTTTTTGGACTCCCGTTCCCGGACGGTGCCGGTGGCGGCGATGACGTATTCCCCCCGGAGGCTCTCGGCCTTTTCAAAGAGGGGACGGGGGGTGCTGTCGTCAAAGGCCAGCTGTAGGAGGCCGGTGCGGTCCCGCAGGTCGATGAAGAGCAGGCCGCCCAGGTCCCGGCGACGCTGGACCCAGCCGCATACGGAGATGGTGCGGCCGATGTCCTCTTGGCGTAGGGTGCCGCAGTAGTCCGTGCGGCGGAAGTTTTGTAGGTTGTCCATAAGTGTGTTCCTCCAAGTTTCTATATAGAGATCACTCTGTGTCTAATATGTGTTTGATGTAGGCCCAACTTTCCGGGTCAAATTCGTAAGCGGAGAGCTTGTCCCGGAGGGTTTCCCTTTGATGGGTGAGAGTTTCCTGACATTGGGACAATTTGGCGTTTAACGCTTGGTTTTCCTCCTGTAGCTTGTGATAAGCGTAGGAATAGTTGAAAAAATACTTTGTGAAAACCAGCCATTCAATGGCCTGGTAGGTTTCGGAATGAGGGTCGATATAACCATTGTCCTGTTTATATTTGATACGTAAGAAACTCACGCTTCTCAGGTCATTCAATTTCAAGACGGAATCATGGGACAAAAAGGGGAAATCCTCTCCTTTGAGGAGAAAGAAATTGCTTTTGCTTTCTGGGTTATCCTTGGGGTGGTAGGCGTTTCTGTGGGCGTCGATCCTGTTGTTGTAGGAGCAGATAGGAAGGACATACAGTAATTTTCCCGACACACCGATGACAAGACCCCTGTGCTCATAAGACATTTCTGGGATATAGTTCTTGCCGAACTCGAACTGATAAATATTGCCTTTCCTTACCTGCCTGTTGGGAATGGGTTTGTTTTTGTTTGCGGCCCAAAAGAGATCGGATTCCGCATAGCGGTTGATTTCGTCTTGGTTGGGGTTGTTCAAGGTCAAGGTATTCAGTGCGGTCAGCGATTTGATATATTTTTTCATAATGTCGCTCCGAATAAAAAAAGGCCATAGAAAACTCCATGGCCTTAACCAAGCATAGCCTGGGTGGTCTTGCCGACCTAAATCAATTGGGAATATGCGACCTTGTCGGTCTAAAAGGAAAGTATCGCTACTTTCGTTCTTATTATATGCAGCTTTCTGTGGCTTGTCAATAGGGATTTTTTACTGCCCCGTAAAGTACCGGAACAGCAGCAGCGCCACCGCCAGCACCACGATATAGAGGATCAGCTTTACTCTGGGGTGCTTCATTCCGCCCCCTCCTTCTTCTCCCGGATGGGCTTTCCACCTTCCCGCTCCGCCAGGGCGGTTTGGATACGCTGGGTGGCTTCCTCTGGGGTTAGGCTCTCCTGGGTGCCGGTGGCCATGTCCTTTACCGCCACCAGCCCTTGGGCCAGCTCATCCTCTCCCAGGAAGGCCACATAGGGGATGCCCAGCTTGTCGGCATAGCTCATCTTTGCCTTGAACTTCTTCTGTTCGGCATACACCTGGGTGCGTATCCCCGCCTGGCGCAGGCGGGTGGCAAAGGCGATGGCAGGCTGTAGGTCTGTGGTCATGGGCAGCACCAGCACCTGGGCTGGGGCGGTGGGCAGCTCTGCATTCAAGTAGCCCTGTTCCCCCAGCACGTAGAACAGCCGGGTAAGGCCGATGGAGATGCCCACGCCGGGGAGCTTTTTGTCGGTATAGTACCCCGCCAAATCGTCATAGCGCCCCCCGGAGCAGATGGAGCCAATTTCCGGGTGGTCCAGCATCACCGTCTCGTACACGGTGCCGGTGTAGTAGTCCAGCCCCCGGGCGATGGTCAGGTCCACGGCGAAGTGGTCCTCTGGCACCCCAAAGGCGGGGAGCAGCTTGGTCACCAGGGTCAATTCCTCCAAGCCCTCGTCGAAGATGGGGTCCCGTCCCCGGTAGCCCTCCAGGGCGGAGAGGACGGCGGCGTTGTCCCCGGTGATGGCGATGAAGCGCAAAATCTCCCCGGCGGCCTCCTGGGGGATGCCCCCCTCTGTCAGCAGCGCCTGGACCTTCTCCGCCCCGATCTTATCCAGCTTGTCCACGGTGCGCATAATCTCCCCTGACTGCTCCGCCAGGCCCAGCATGGTATAAAAGCCTGTGAGGAGCTTGCGGTTGTTCACCCGGATGCGGAAGCGTTCCAGCCCCAGGGAGGTAAAGGCCTGGTAGATGATGGCGGGGATCTCCGCCTCGTTGGAGATGTCCAGCTTGCCGTCGCCGATGACGTCGATGTCGCACTGGTAGAACTCCCGGAACCGCCCCCGCTGGGCCCGTTCCCCCCGGTAGACCTTGCCGATCTGGTAGCGGCGGAAGGGGAAGGCCAGGTCGTTGTAGTGCAGGGCCACGTATTTGGCCAGGGGGACGGTGAGGTCAAAGCGCAGGGACAGGTCGCTGTCCCCCTTGGTGAAGCGGTAGATCTGCTTTTCCGTCTCCCCGCCGCCCTTGGCCAGGAGGATGTCCGAGGACTCGATGGCCGGGGTGTCCAGGGGGGTGAAGCCGTAGCGGCTATAGGTCTCCCGGAGCCGGGAGAGCATTTCCTCAAACTGGACCTGGGCAGGGGGGAGCAGCTCCATGAAACCGGACAGGGTCCGGGGCTTGATTCGATCCATAAAAGGCGTTCCTTTCTTTTTCCATTTCTCTTTCCATTCTTTTATGCCCCTTTTTCCTCCGGCGGGGAAGAAAAAGGGGCGAAAAAAAGTACATCATAAATGGGCCATAGGCCGGGTTTTCTCACACGGTGACAGGCTTAATGGACGGGTTCACCAGCTCCCGCCAGTCCAGGTCCCCCCGTTCCAGGCCGTGGATGAGGATTTCTGCCGTGGCGGCGTTGGTGGCGAAGGGGATGTTGTACTGGTCGCACATCTGGTTGATATACTTCATGTCCTCGTCCAGCTCCCCGCTCTGGGGGTCGGAGAAGAAGAACACCATGTCGATCTCATTGTAAGCGATCCGGGCCCCGATCTGCTGGCTGCCCCCGTGGGCGTGGGAGAGGAACAGCCGCACCGGCAGGCCTGTGGCCTTGGCCACCAGGCGGCCTGTGCTGTTGGTGGCGCACACGGTGTGCTTGGACAGCACGCCGCAGTAAGCGATGCAAAACTGCACCATCAGTTCCTTCTTGTTGTCGTGACTCATTAGCGCAATATTCATTCTGGGATCATCCTTTCAGCTTGCCTCCGGAGCCCGGAAGCCCACAAAAAAACCTTCTGCTCAACGCAGTTTCATCAATGGTGTTTCCTGTCCCGTCAACCGCAGGGCGATGTTGCGGAACGCCGCCCCTGCACTGCGGGGGCCGTTGGTTGCCACCAGGCGCCCGGCCCCTGCCGAGAGCACCACCTCCACGTCCTCCGGCACCAGCCCCAGCAGGGGCAGGCCCGCGGCGTCCATGGCGTCGTCGATGGTGGCCCCCAGGCGGCGCAGCAGCTTGCCCTGCACCCGGTTCACCACCAGCTGGACCCGCTCCAACTGGGAGAGCTGGAGCACCACCCGTTGGGCATCCCGCAGGCTGGCGGGGTCGCTGAGGGTCACCACCACCCCCCGGTCCGCCCCCCCCGCGGCCAGCCGGAAGCCCGGCCCCAGGCCTGCGGGGGAGTCTAGGAGGATGGTGTCGTAGTGCTGCCGGGCCTGGTCCAGGAGCCCCAGGAAGGGCCCCAGCTCTGCCAAGGCCTCTGGCAGGCTCAGGGGTGCGGTGAGGAGAAACAGGTTTTCCACCTTGGGATGAACGGCCGCGGCCCGCTCCAAGGAGCAGCGCCCCGCCAACACGTCGCTGAAATCCATCAGGGCGGCGTCCGCCATGCCCAGGGACAGGTCCAGGTTGCGCAGGCCCACGTCGCAGTCCACACACAGCACCCGCTGCCCCAGCCGGGCCAGGGCGGCCCCCAGACCGGCGGTGAGGGTGGTCTTCCCGGTGCCGCCTTTTCCAGATGTGATGACGATTGTTTCGCCCACGGCCATTCCTCCGATACTTCTGCTCCATTGTACCATATTTTCGGATACAATGCAACCACGTTTTGTGCAAAGGGCACGAATACCTTGGCCGAACCCCCGCCTGTTCCCAGGGGTGGGGCCAGGGTTCAGCCGTTCTTGATTTTACTCCACCGCCGGGGGTAGCCGGGGGGTGTGGGACGGGCCTTCAAGACGGTGACGATGCGCTGGTAGGTCTCGCTGCCCGGCAGGCGGTAGTCCATAACGAAGGGGGGTTCGCCCCCCAATGTTTGAATGATGGGCGCCGCCGCCTCAATTTCCTCGTCGGTCTTGTTGCTCTTCATGGCCAGGAACAGCCCCCCGGGTTTCACCAGGGGCAGGCACAGCTCCGCCAGCACCGGCAGGGCCGCCACCGCCCGGGACACCGCCGTGTCATAGCGCTCCCGCTGCTCCTTGTCCAGGCCCAATTCCTCCGCCCGGCCTTGGAGGATGGTGACGTTGTCCAGGCCCAGTTCTCCCACCACCTCTGCCAGCCAGTCCAGGCGCTTGCCCTGGCTGTCCAGGAGGGTGATGTGGGCGCTGGGGTCCAGGATGGCCAGCACCAGGCCGGGGAAGCCTGCCCCGGTGCCCACGTCCACCACGGCCTTCCCTTGGAGGGCCCGGGTGGGGAGGAGGGCGGCGCTGTCCAGGAAGTGCCGCCGCACCACCTCCGCCGGTTCCGTGACGGCGGTGAGGTTCATCACCTGGTTTTTTTCCAACAGCAGGTCGCAGTAACGGCCCAGCTGGTCCAGGGCGGCGGGGGCAGGGGAGAGGCCCAGGGCGGTGAGCCCTGCTGCCAGGGTTTCGGTTAGTTCAGGGGACATGGGGCACCTCTCAAATTTCCATGATTTTTCCCGAGGCCAGGGAGTAGGTATACATAATCACCAGAAAGACCATGAAGGCCACGCCGATCCAAGCCAGGACCCGGGCCTTGCGGCTGTAGGGCCTGTGCTCTGGGGGCTGCTGGGGGGTGGACTCTGGCTTGTCCTGTTCCCGCTTGGGGTTCTCGTTCATCGTGTTTCCTCTCATCTCAGCGCTTGCTGATGACTTCCAGGCCGCCCAGGTACTTTTGCAGCACCTCCGGCACCTTCACGCTGCCGTCGGGGAGCTGGTTTTGCTCCACCAGGGCGGGGAAGATGCGGCTGGTGGCCAGGCCGGAACCGTTGAGGCTGTGCATCAGCTCCGGCTTCCCTGTGCTCTCCCGGCGGAAGCGGGCGTTGCCCCGGCGGCACTGGTAGTCCCGGGCGTTGGAGACAGAGGAGACCTCTTTGTACCCGCTCATGGAGGGGATCATAATCTCAATGTCGTAGGTCCGGGCCATGGAGGCGGAGCAGTCCCCGGCGGCCAGCTTTACCGTGCGGAAGTGGAAGCCCAGGCCCTTCACCAGGTTTTCCGCCTTGGTGACCAGCTCTTCAAAGGCGGCGTCGGAGTCCTCCGGGCGGGTGAACTGGAACATCTCCACCTTGTTGAACTGGTGGCCCCGGACCATGCCCCGCTCCTCCGCCCGGGCGGACCCGGCCTCCCGGCGGAAGCAGGGGGTGCAGGCAAAGAGCTTTTTGGGCAAGTCCGCCTCGGAGAGGATTTCATCCCGGTACAAGCTGGCCAGGGCGGCCTCCGCTGTGGGGAGCATATAGTGGGAGCGGCCGTCGGTGGGGTTCTGGATCTTAAAGACCTCGTCGGCGAATTTGGGGAACTGCCCCGCCGTCTCCCCGCACTGGTATTCCAGCATGTAGGGGGGCAGGATGAACTGGTAGCCGTCGGCCAGGTGGCTGTCGATGAAGTAGCTCAGCAGGGCCCATTCCAGCTGGGCCCCCAGGCCGGTGTACATCCAAAAGCCGGAGCCCGCCAGCTTCACCCCCCGGGGGTAGTCGATGAGCCCCAGGTCGGTACACAGGTCCACGTGGTGCTTGGCGGGGAAGTCAAAGGTGATGGGCTCCCCGAAGTAGCGCAGGGGTTCGTTGTTCTCCTTGCCCCCGCCCTTCAAGTCGTCGTCGGGGAGGTTGGGCAGGGCCAGCATCATGGCGTGGAACTCCGCGTCCACCCGGCGCAGCTTTTCGTCGTTGGCGGCGATGACAGCCTTGAGCTCCGCCATGCGCTTGAACACCGGCTCCGTGTCCTCCCCGGCCTTTTTCAGCTGGGGGATGGTCTTGGAGACTTTATTTTGCTCCGCCTTCATCTGTTCTGTGGTGAAGATGATGTCCCGGCGCTCCTTGTCCAGCTCCAGGATGCGGTCAATCTCTTTGTCGCAGTCCACTTCCTTCTTCTTCAGGGCGGCCTTGATCCGCTCAGGGTCCTCTTTCATGCGCTTGATGTCTAACATAATCTCATACCTTTCCTGCTGTGGTTTCTATCAAATGTTTCACGTGAAACATGTTGTGCGTTAGCCTAAAATCCGGCAGAGGGCCTCATAGCTCTCCTGGGGGGAGGGGGCCCCCTCCACAGGGGAGCTGTCCGGCAGGGCCTCCACCAGGCCGCTGTCCTGGAACTGGGCCAGCAGCTCCTTGGCGCTGACGTGGGAGCTGCGCAGGGCGGTTTCCAGCTGCCGCAGCCATTCCACCGCCTCCATCTCCCGCTGGGCGGCCTCCACCTGGCCTTCCAAGGCCGTCACCTGGTCTTCCAGGTCCCCCAGCTTTAGTTGGAGCTGCCCGTTGGCGGTTTTCAAGTCCTCCTGGGCGGAGGTTATGGAGTCATTGAGCTTCACCAGCACCTGGTGGTTGCGCTGCTGCATCAGGAAGGACACCAGCAGCAGCAGGAAGGCGGCGGCGAAGAGCACCAGCAAGTAGCGGGTCACCCGTTTGGCCCGGAGCTTGCTGGGTTTGTTTTCCGGCGGGGTCACTTCATGGCTCATTGGGGGGCCTCCCTTCCTGTTTTCAATTTTTTTAGGGCGTCCATAAGGGCCTCCAAGTCCTCCTTGTCGTAGTATTCCAAGGTGAGCTTGCCCTTTTTCCGCCCCTGGGCGATGGTCACCCGGCGGCCCAGGCGGTTGGTGAGCTGCCGCTCCGCCTCCTGGTAGTAGATGGCAAGGGGGGCCTCCTCCTTGGGTTTCTCCCCTTGGAGCAGCCGCTTCACCCGCTCCTCGGTCTCCCGGACGGAGAGCCTTTTCTTCTGGATTTCCTCCGCCAGGGCCATCTGGGCCTCTGGGGAGGGGAGGGGCAGCAGGGCCCGTCCGTGGCCGGCGGAGAGGGTGCCCTGCTCAATGGACCACTGGATTTCCTGGGGCAGGCCCAGCAGGCGCAGGGCGTTGGCCACCGCCGGGCGGGATTTGCTCACCCGCTGGGCGGCCTCCTCCTGGGTGAGGCCGAAGTCCCGGATCAAGGTCTGGAACCCGGCGGCCTCCTCCATGGGGTTCAAGTCCTCCCGCTGGAGGTTTTCAATGAGGCCGATTTCCATGACCTTCCGGTCGTCGGCCTCGATGATCAGGGCGGGGACCTCGTGGAGGCCCGCCATCCGGGCGGCCCGCCAGCGGCGCTCCCCGGCGATGATCTGATAGTAGCCCGACGAGAGCCGCCGGACGGTGAGGGGCTGCAGGACCCCGTGTTGTTCAATGGACGCCGCCAGCTCCGCCAGGGCCTCCTCGTCGAAGTGCTTCCGGGGCTGGTTCAGCCCTGGTTCCACCTGGGAGATGGGGAGGGAGACAGAGCCGCCCTCCTGGGTGTGCAGGCTCACGTCCCCCAGCAGCGCGTCTAAGCCTTTGCCCAAGGCCATATCGTATCACATGCCTTTCAAGATGTTGTTTCGTTGGTGGATGTGGGGATGGGGTTGCGCTCCAAAAATTCCTCCGCCAGCTGCCGGTAGGCCAGGGACCCCCGGGAGGAGTAGTCGTAGGCGTTCACCGGCTTGCCGTGGCTGGGGGCCTCGGAGAGGCGGACGTTCCGGGGGATCACCGTGGAGAACACCTGGCCGGGGAAGTGGCGCTTCACCTGCTCCGCCACTTGGAGGGAGAGGTTGGTGCGGCCGTCGTACATGGTGAGCAGGACGCCCTCAATGTCGATGGCGGGGTTCAGCCGCCCCTTGACGATGCGGATGGTGGAGATCAAATCGCTGAGCCCCTCCAAGGCGTAGTACTCGCACTGGACGGGGATGAGGATGCTGTCCGCGGCGCACAGGCAGTTTAGGGTGAGCATTTCCAGGGAGGGGGGGCAGTCGATGAGGATGAAGTCGTAGGCCTCCCCCAGGGGGGCCAGGGCGTCCCGGAGGAGGAACTCCCGCTTTTCCAGGTTGATCATCTCCACCGTGGCCCCAGCCAGGGCCTTGTTGGCGGGGAGGATGTCCCCATAGGGGGTGTTCACCACCGCGTTGGCGGCGGGGGTGCTGCCGATGATGGCCTCATAGACTGTGGGGAAGGCGGCCACCTTGTCCACCCCCAGGCCGGAGGTGGCGTTGCCCTGGGGGTCGAAGTCGCACACCAGCACCCGGGCCCCGGCGGCCCGGAGGCAGGAGGCGAGATTGACGCAGCTGGTGGTTTTTCCAACGCCGCCCTTTTGGTTGACAAAGGCAATGGACTTGGCCATAGGGGTCCCCTCCTGGAATCATCCGCCGGATGCGGCGGTGGGATATGGATAGGGGTTCATTATACCGCCCTGGCCTAGCATTTGCAAGGTTTTCCATAGAACTTGCGTAAAAAAAGATGGATGTTTCACGTGAAACATCCGGAGGGCGTGGGGTTATTTTGCAGGGTTTCCTTTTGGAATGCGGATGGTCAGGAGGATGTGGTCCCCCGCCTCCTCCCGGCTGCACTGGGCGTCCACCCCGGCGGAGCGCATCACGGTGAGGCCGTGGTCCACGGTGTTGAGGAAAAAGCGCACGTCCCGGATGAACAGGGGGCGGCGGTTGGGCTTGTCCTGGGTCTGGGCCTCCTGGGCTTTGAGCTGGTCCTCCACATACTGTTCCGTCCGGGCCACCGTCCAATGCTCCTGGACGATGCGCTCCGCGGCGGCCATCTGGGCCTCCGGGGTGGGCAGGCGGAGGAGGGCGCGGCCGTGGCGTTCGGTGCCGCCGTTTTTCCGCAGCAGCTCTAGGGCGGCCTCCGGCAGCCGCAGCAGCCGCAGCTTGTTGGCCACCGCCGACTGGGATTTCCCCACCTTGGTGGCGGCCTCCTCCTGGGACAGGCCATAGACAGAGATCAGCCGTTCCAGGGCCTTGGCCTCCTCCCAGAAATCCAGGTCCCGGCGCTGGATGTTCTCAATGAGGGAGAGGAGGCAGGAGTTGGTGCGGTCGGCGGAGAGGACCAGGCAGGGGACCTCACTGAGGCCGCACAGCAGGGCGGCCCGGAGGCGGCGCTCCCCGGCGATGAGCTCGTAGCGTCCGCCCCCCAGGCGGCGGACGGCCAGGGGCTGCAGGATGCCGTGGACGCGGATGCTGTCCGCCAGCTCCGCCAGCCCGTTGGGGTCGAAGGTGCGCCGGGGCTGGTCGGGGTTGGGGGCGATGACATCTGGGGAGAGCATGGTGACACGGGTGTTTTCCAATAGACCTCGTTTGTATAGGACCGGCATGATGGGAGCCTCCTCTCTTTTGTTGGGCAAATTTTACCACGTCCGCCGGGGGAATCCCCCTTAATGCTGTCGAGGCCCTCAAGTTTTCCGCCCATGCACAGGCCTGGGGAGGAAAAACAGTGGACGCTGCCGGGGAGCTGTGGTACAATAATAAAAAAAGAAGGTGAGGCCCATGGATACAGAGACAACCATGGCCCAAGGGCTGTATGGGGCGGATACCAATGCCCGGTACGACGCGGCTTGTAAACGGGTGCTGTCGGAGAAGTTTATCCTGGCGTGGATTATGAAGTCCTGTTTGGAAGAGTATCGGGACTGCAATGTCCGGGAGTCTGTATGGACCCGCCCAAACGCAAAGAGAACACCATCAACCGCTACCGCTTAGTGGAAGAGCATTTGGTGGGGGAATCCACAGAACCTGTGAAAGACTACGACCTACTGTCCGTTGTCATGCTCTGTCTGGGCAAGCCAGAGGGGGAGAACTACCAGGGCGTATTGAAGATGCTGGATGTGTTGTTCTCCAACGAAACCAGTGTGACAGACAAAAAGAAACTCTTAGAGGATGAGTATGACATCCCAATGACGCAGAAACTGGATGAGGAGGTGTCGTCTATGTGTAATCTGAGTGAAGGTGTGATGCGTAAGGGTGTGGCCAAAGGTGTGACAAAGGGTGTTTTGTCCTCCATCCAGAGCTTGATGAAAAATATGGACCTATCAGAGGAGCAGGCTATGGCGCTCCTGGACATTCCAGAAAAGGAGCGGCAAGGCTATCGGGACTTGCTGAAAAAACAATGACAAAAAACGCCAGCTGTTCAAGGCAGTTGGCGTTTTTCTTTTACAGCTCCGTTCCTGACGGGTATATCCGTCCCCAGCCCGGCCATACTACCTGGGAGAATGAAAGGAAAGGGGGGTCTGCCCATGGACTGGCTTGGACCCAAGGAGCACGGGGCTCCGCCCCATCCCCGCCGGGAGCCCCGCTACCCCGGGGCCCTCAGTGGGGAGGGCATCCGCACGGTATTTGAGGGCTGCGCCGACTTCCAGGAGCGGGAGGTCCTCATTGGCGGGGACCCGGAAAAGAAGTGCGCCGCCTTTGGCATTGCCGGGCAAATCCGCACCGAGCGTTTGAACGATTACGTCCTGCGCCCCCTGGCCACCAGTGAGCTTTTACGGGATGCCCTCCCGGAGGCCGCGGTGCGTATGCTCCTGGAGGGCATCGTCTACAGCCAGAGCGTCACCCTCTGCACCACCTTGGATGAGGCGGTATTCGCCCTGGTGGACGGCAGCGTGGTGCTGGACTTCCCCGGGGACGGGCGGATGGTGGCCTATGCTGTGCCCACCGAGGAAAAACGCTCCGTGAGCCCCCCGGAGAATGAGCCCGCCATCAAGGGCGCCAAGGACGGCTTTGTGGAGTCCGTGCGCACCAACACCTCCCTGGTCCGCCGCCGCCTCCGGGCCCCGGAGCTGAAGATTGCCGAGGTGATCGTGGGCCGCCAGAGCATCACCCCAGTGGACATCCTCTCCATCCAGGGCATCACCGACCCCGCCCTGGTGGCGGAGGTGACGCGGCGCATTGAGGCCATCGACACCGACGAGCTCTTGGAGACCGCCGGGCTAGAGGAGCAGATTGTGGACGAAGTGGACACCCCCTTCCCCATGATTGCCTACACCGAGCGTCCGGACCGCTTCTGCGCCGGGCTGGTGGAGGGCAGGGTGGGGGTGATTGTGGACGGCATCCCCCTGGGCTACCTGCTGCCAGGCACCGTGGGGCAGTTCTTCACCACCGGCCAGGACCGCTCCCAAAACTGGATTGCCGCCTCCTGCCTGTCCATCCTGCGGTATTTCTGTATGCTGGGCTCCCTCTTCCTCCCGGCAGTGTACGTGGCCGCGGTGAACTTCCACCCGGAGATGCTCCCCGCCCGCCTGGCCTGGTCCATCTCCGAGGCCAAGGCCAACGTGCCCTTTTCTACCGTATTTGAGGTCATCATTATGCTCCTGGCCTTTGAAGTGATTCAGGAGGCAGGGCTGCGCCTCCCCGGGCCCATCGGCCAGACGGTATCCATTTTAGGGGGCCTGGTGGTGGGCAGCGCGGCGGTGGAGGCCCAGATTGTCTCCCCGGTGGTGCTCATTGTGGTGGCCATTGCGGGCATCGCCGGGTATACCGTGCCCAACCAGGAGTTTTCCACCGCCCTGCGCCTGTGGCGCTTCCTCTTTGCCATCGCCGCCAGCTTGGGGGGATTGTTCGCCGTGGTGGCGGCAGCGGCGGTGCTGGTGAGCCGTCTGGCTCAGTTGGAGAGCTTTGGGGTGCCCTACCTGACCCCCTTTGCCGCCTCCGGTGGGGAGCGGAAGGCGGGGCATGGGGTCGTCCGCTGGCCCCGCCCCTGGGTAAAGTTCCGGGAGCAGGCCCTCCACACCAGGAATATCAGGAGACAGGGGTGAGGAAGATGAGACGGATGTTGGTGGTTCTCCTGCTGGGCTGCCTGCTGGGCTGCCTCAGCGGCTGCGCCGGGACCCCCCAGAGCCGGGAGAGCGGCAGCAACGCCGTGGTGAGCCTCCTGGGGGCGGAGGGGGCCGGGGGGAAGCTCACCCTCTACGCCGCCACCGAGGGCCGGGGGGACGAGGACGCCCAGATGTTCCACGGCCAGGGGGCCACCCCTGCCGCCGCCGTGGAGGCCCTCATCGACCAGGGCCGCCAGGTGGTGAACAGCGCCCATGTGGAGCACCTGCTCCTGGGGGAGGACAGCCCCACCCTTTTGCCGGAGCTGTTGAGCTACGCCTTCCAGCAGCCGGAGCAGAGCACGGAGACCCAGCTCTGGGTGGTGCGCGGCAAGGGCCTAAAGGAGACCTTTACCCCGGCGGCAGACCCCGCCCAGCGGATGAACGTACTGAAAGCCGCAGGCCAGGACCGCCAGGGCTTTGAACCCCTGACCCTCCGGGAGGCCGCCGCCGCCCTGGCAGAGGGCCGGGCCCTGCTGATCCCCGCCTTAGCGTCTGGGGAGGAGGGCTTATACTTCTGGGGCTATGCCCTCTATGGGGAGGGTCGCTTCACCGGCTGGCTCACCGGCAACGCCGCCTTGGGGGCGGCCCTGCTCCAAGGCCAACGCATCCACTGGACTGCCTCGGCAGGGGACCAGGCGGTGCTGCTCCAAAGCCGGGGCTGCCGGGTGGCCCCTGTGCTGGAAGAGGGCAAGCTGACGGGACTGGTCCTGCGCTGCCAGCTGGAAGGGGTGGCCGCCGGGGGCTGGGAGGCGGCGGACACCCAGCAATTGGAGCAGGAGACTGCCCAGGCCATGAAGGAAGCCCTGCGCTGTATGCAGTTTGCAGGCAGCGACGGCGCCGGGATTGACCGCCAAGCCACCCTCCGCCGCCCTGCCCAGTGGACCACCGTACACCAACAGTGGGAGGCTGCCTTCCCCGGCTTGAAGTATCAGGTAGAGGTGGGGGTGACCATGGCGGAGCGGTACTGAACCACCCAAACGGAAACACTGCAAGGAGGCCTACCCATGCACGACCATAAGATATCCTACCGGCAACTGCGCACCATCCTCCTCCTGGCCCTCCTGCCCCTGGCCACGGAGCTCCTTCCCAACCGCCTCCAAGGGGCGGGCAGCGCCGCCTGGCTCTGCCCCCTGCTGGCGGGGGCGGTGGCCATGCTCCTGGCCCTGCTGCTCCTGAAAAGGAAATTTTTGGGAAATGGAGACCTGGGGCAGCAGATGGCCCAGCGCTGGGGGAAGCTCCCCGCCCGGACCTTGGCGGCCCTGTTTTTCCTCTGGGGCCTCTTCCTTCTCACCGCCCACGCCAGCCGCCTGGGGGGGCGCCTGGCAGATTCCCTCCGGGCCTCGCCCATCCTGCTCACTGGGGCGGTGCTGCTCCTGGCGGGGTGGATGACCGCCCGGGGCCTGCCTGCCTTTGCCCGGGCCTGCGAGGTGTTCGCCCTGGCGGTGGGCTTTGGCTTTGCCATGATCCTGCTCTTTGGCATCTTTCGCCTGCGCTGGGGCTATGTACTCCTATTTACAATAGGAGAGCTGGGGCAAGTGCCCAGCGGGGCCCTCACCACCCTGGGCACCCTGGCCCTGGGGACCTACGCACTATTTATAATAGGAGATGTGCGGGAGGAGGAGGGCAGCGGCTGGCGGGGGCGGCTGGCCCTGGGGGCGCTGTTCCTCCTGGTGGCAGCGGCGGTGCTGCTGGTGCTGGGCCGCTTTGGCCCCGCCCTCACCGGGGAGATTGACCGGCCCTTTTTCCAAATGGTGTCGGGGCTGGGCTTCCAGGGGGCGTTCCAGCGATTAGAGGAGCTGGCCTCCGCCCTGTGGGTGCTGGGGGATGAGGCCCTGCTCGGCCTGCTGCTGCTGAGCCTGCGCCGCCTGCTGGCCCAGGCCAGTGGGTGTAAGGAGGGGCAGGCTATGGGATGGAGCCTGACGGCCCTGGTATTCCTGGGGGCCCTGGCTACGGCTTTCTGGAATAGTGTGATGCACAGCCCTATCCTACCCTGGGGCAACCTGGCCTTTGGGGCAGGAATCCTCCTCATTCTAGCTTTTTCGAGAAAAAATGAAAAAACTTCAAAAAAGCCCTTGACAAATGAGGGATAGAGTGGTATTCTATCAAAGCTGTCGCGAGCGGCGGTCCCGGAGAGCGGGTGAGCGAGAAAAAGAACTTGAAAAAGATGAAAAAAGTTCTTGACAAGCTCCGAAAGCTGTGATATAATAGCTGAGCTGACACGGGCGA
>NZ_JBQILM010000032.1:0-22028 GCF_056797215.1 Evtepia sp. | reverse complement strand
GCCCTACAGAGCTCATTGGGCGGTTTCGGACGCCAGTTCCCCTTCTACACCCTGGGCCTGTTGATGCTCTTCGGGGTGGTTTTAGGCCGGGTGGCCTGCGGCCTGCTGTGCCCCTTCGGCCTGGTCCAGGACCTGCTCCATAAGATTCCGCTGCCCAAGTTACAGGTCCCCAAAAAGCTGGACCGGCTTGCCCGGGGGGTAAAGTACCTGGTGCTGGTGGTGCTGGTGTTCCTCCTTCCCGCCCTGGTTATCCCCGCGTCCGGGGTGACCCCGCCATACTTTTGCAAATACCTCTGCCCCGCCGGGACGTTGGAGGGCGGCATCCCCCTGATGCTCACCAGTCCAGCACTGCGGGACTTGGCGGGGGCGCTGTTTCATTGGAAGGTCCTGGTGCTGGCTGTTATCCTCCTGGCCGCTATGGCCATCCACCGCCCCTTCTGCCGCTACCTCTGTCCCCTGGGCGCCTTTTATGCCCTATTCAACCGCTTTAGCTTTTTTCAAATGCAGCTGGACAAGGAAGCTTGCGTAGGATGCAAACAGTGTGAGCGAGCCTGCCCTATGGGGGTGGAGGTCACGAAAGACATCAACAGCGGGGAGTGCATCCGCTGCGGAAGGTGTAAGGCGGTTTGCCCGGAGGGGGTAATTACCGCGGGATTCCCCCGGAGTAGGAAGCAAGAAAGCGCTGTCAAAATAGAAAACGATTGAAAATGGGCGGCACCTCAATTTGCGAGGTACCGCCCATTCTATCTATCATTCTTCTTGCGTTATATCTTCCATATTTTCAAGAGCATAGGTAATCATTTGATTGATCAATTCATTCCGGCTAATTCCGATTGCAGCAGCCTTTTGGTCGACGATCTTCAATGTATCCAATGAAATCCGCATGGAGATAACCTCCTTTTCCGGCTTTCGTGCCACAAACTTTCCCATCGCTCTTCACCCTCTTTCTTGACTATTGTATCGCTATCTGCTATGATAAAAAATATTCTAAATTAGCTATCAAAAATTGATATCGTTTATTGATTGGAGAAGTCGCAATGGCAGTATGTTCATTTTTAGGCCACAGAGAAGTATACGACATCAACATTGATGTTCGTATTCAACTGGCCGTCAATCGTATTGTAGAAAAAAACGAGCGTGTTGAATTTTTATTGTACCCCTGCGGCAACTTTTATGATTGGTGTTTACTGGCCGCGCTGCGGGCTCGCTCCCATAACCCAGAAAAAGTCACAATAACTCTTGTTCTTCAAGAAGAAGAATATAAACCCTACCTAAAGCAGGAACGAATCAATATCCCCCCTTGCATGATCGACAAAATTGTGACACCCCATATAGATATTGGGAAAAGCAAAGATGTCTCCATGCCATACAAGAAAATGAACCGGTGGCTCATTCAAAATTCTACCCATTTAATCAGCTATGTATATAAAAGTTTCCACGACCAAGTCAGTCCATTGCTGGATTTCGCACTGTCCAAACCTCTAGAGGTGATTGATATCACAAGTACCGAAACCATACAAGCCAGCTTGGAATGCGTCAGCAGTCTCTCTGGTAAAGAACTGTATGTTTTAGAAAAAATGAGCGAAGGTCATTCTATCAAAGAAATTTCAGAAAAAATGGCTCTAACCCTCAACCGAATCGGGCAGATAGCGCGGCATGGAGGTGCGGAAATTCGCAAGAAAATGCAGATCCGTTATCAGAGAGATATCTATTTAGGTAAGGAAACACAGACGTTTTCTTGTAGCATTTTTTCTATGGGTGAGGGTACCTATCAGTCGCTCAATGTCTTTGAGCACATCCTTGATTTTTTGATCAGAGCATATGACATCAAAAACTTCCATGTAGAACGCACATGCGTTCCCTCTACTTTCATGTATGTGCTGACCAAAAAAACAGGCCGAATTTACCAGGCCCGCATAACGGCTGTGACCGTTACAGAGGACGAGGATATCAGCGATAGCTGCTGTCCACCCTGTGATGCCGTGGCATATGTTGACCCATTGAGCTGCCCCAACCACTTAGGTGAGCTTGCGGACATGATAAGCCGTTCTGATTTTTGTATTTGTGACCTATCCACAAGCACTTGTTCAAACGCAATAAAGGACTACGCTTCCCAAACAGGGCATACAGCTTTGTTAGATATGAGCAAATCCTACCCAAAAGACAGGCTCACCACACTTTCTACATAAAAAGCGGCCCCAGGGCGGAGGCGCTCCACCCTCAGGGCCGGTCACGATGGAAATCAACGAAACAAGACCTTAGGTCGTTGTCTCAAACTTCATTGCCTTGGAATAAAACGTCCCCCGGGGCATGGCGCAGGCGGCGGCAGCCTCTTGGAGGGTCAGCTTCTTCCCCCGCCACGCCCGGTACACCTGGTCAAAGTTCTCCGGCAGGGGCGTGGACGGCCTACCAAACTTCACCCCCTTGGCCTTGGCCGCCTCAATGCCCTCCGCCTGCCGCTGGCGGATGTTGCTGCGCTCGTTCTCCGCCACGAAGGAGAGCACTTGCAGGACGATATCGCTCAAAAAGGTCCCCATGAGGTCCTTCCCCCGGCGGGTGTCCAGCAGGGGCATGTCCAGGACCACGATATCGGCCCCCTTCTCCTTGGTGAGCAAGCGCCACTGTTCCAAAATCTCCTCATAGTTGCGCCCCAGCCGGTCGATGCTTTTGATATAGAGCAAGTCGTCCCGCTGTATTCGCTTCACCATCTTTTTGTACTGGGGCCGCTGGAAATCCTTGCCGGATTGCTTATCCATAAACAGGTTTTCCTCCGGGATGGCCAGCGCCCGCAGGGCGGCCAGCTGGCGGTCCTCATGCTGTTCCTTGGTGCTGACACGAAGGTAACCATATTGATTCGTCAACATCTCTCTCACGCCTTTCTCTCTGTGGACGGAAACGGTTTTCCGTTTCATTTTCCCAGATAATGAGAGAGAAAGGAAGATGGACCCTGGGGGAAAACATAAAGCCTGGGGTGATAAAGGGAGGCCGTCTGCCACTACTGTAGCAGACGGCCTCCCTTATTGAATTCTCTACTTGTTATACTTCCTCATCAAACAAGACCCGAAGATAGTCCCGTTTGCCATAAATCACACGGTCTATATAGACATCACTGCCCTCTACCCGGTAGAAGCAGAGGTAGTTTCCCGTGACCAAAAAGCGGTGATCCGTATCCACACGCGCAATGGATGACAAGGCCGCCCCCGCAAAGGCATGTGTTTTCAACATACGTATGCTTTTCGTAATTTTAGTTATCGTCGCAAGTGCAGCCGTTGGATTTTTCAATTCCTCCGCAATATACGACTTGATTCCTGCCAGGTCTCTCTGTGCTGGCTCAGACAGATGTATTTTGTTCGTTGTATCGAATGCCGAGATGCTCCTCCACCTCCTCCAAGGTCAGCCACCCTTCCGTCTCCCCAGACCTGCGTCCGATTTCCAGCTCGTGCATCAGCCGGGCCATGGCCTGTTCCCGGTCATAGTCCCGGATATCCATGATAACATATTTCCCCCGCCCGTTTTTCGTCAGGAACACCGGAGCGTCCACGTCCACATTTTGCAGCACTTCCGTATAGTTTCGTAAATCAGAGATCGGTTTGATGTTCGGCATATCAGCCACCCCTTCCTATCCTCACGGTTTTCAGCCTATGGGAGTAGTATACCCCAAAGCGCTGTAAAATTCAACAGCAAATATGCAGCAGCCCGGACCGTATCTCTGGTCCGGGCTGCTCTATTTGGAGGGGACTACCGTTGTAGCGATTGTCAAAAGGCCTCCCGGAACCTCCGCTCGTAGGCCTCCTTCAGCTCATCCCGGAAATCCGGGTGGGCGATGGCGATGAGGTCCCTGGCCCGCTGGCGCAGGGTCCGGCCCCGGAGGTTGGCAATGCCGTACTCCGTGACCACGTAGTGGGTCTCAAAGCGGGAGAGGGTGATGGGCCGGCCGGCGTCGAACTGCTCCACAATCCGGGAGGCCTTCCCCTTCATGGCGGTGGCGGGCATGGCAATGATGGACTTGCCCCCCTTGGAGAAGGAGGCCCCCCGGACGAAGTCCACAAACCCACCGGCCCCGCTGAAAATGGTATCGGCGCTGATGGAGTCCGCCGCCACCTGGCCGATGAGGTCCACACTGAGGGCGGAATTCACCGACACCACGTTGTCGTTCTGCCCAATGATCCTGGGGTCGTTGACATAGTTCACCGGGAAGATTTGCAGCTTGGGGTTCAGGCGGGCGTACTCATACAGCTCGTCCTGGCCATAGAGGTAGGTGACCACAGACACGCCTTTGTTGATGTTCTTCCGGCTGTTGTTGATGTTCCCCTGTTTCAGCAGCCGCAACGCCCCGTCGCAGAGCATCTCCGAGTGGACCCCCAGGTCGTTTTTCTCGTCCAAAAAGCTGAGGATGGCGTCGGGGATGGAGCCAATGCCCAATTGAATGGTGGCCCCGTCGTCGATGAGGCTGGCGCAGTGGGCACCGATCTTCCGCTCGATCTCCCCGATGGGGATAATGGGGCGGCGGAACAGGGGTTCGTCGCAGCGCACCGCCAGGTCGATGTCGTCAATGTGGACCAGGGTGTCGCCGTAGGTCCGGGGCATACAGTCGTTGATCTGGGCAATCACCAGCTTGGCGGTCTCGGTGATGCACTTGGTATAGTCCACCGTCACCCCGTAGGAGCAATAGCCCCGCTCATCCGGGGGCGAGAGGGTGATGAGGGCCACGTCGATGGGCAAAATGCCCTCGTAGAACAGCCGGGGGGACTCCCCAAAGAGGTTGGGGGTGTAGTCCGCCCGCCCCTCATTCACAGCGGCCCGGCTCCCGGGCCCGGCGAAGAGGGAGTTGTGCCAAAAATGGCCGGCGTACTGGGGCTGGGTATACTTGCAGGGGCCCAGGGCCAGCATATGTAGGACCTCCACATTTTGGTAGGCCTGGTAGTTGTCCAGCATCGCGTTGACCAGTGCCTGGGGTTCCCCCACGCTGTGGGCTAGGACCACCCGGTCCCCGGAGTGGATGGCCTGGACGGCCTCCTGGGCAGTGACGAATTTTGCCATGAGAAACGCTCCTTTCGACGCTCTGCCTCCCGTCAGGTCCGCGGCCCAGGGCGGCGTGGTTTGCTTTCTGGCTCTAGTATAGCGGCGCCAGGGCGGGTTTGTAAAACGAGGATTCTCGAAAGTAGCTTTCGAGAAATTTGAAGGAAGGGGCAGGTTCAGCGGGCCTAGGGGAAATCCTATCCACACAGTCCCAAACTCTCACGCAGCCATCCCCAGCCCCGCCGCCTTATGAAGTACCGCCCCCGCCCACCTCCTTTTTTCCCCTATTTTCGGTAAAATCCTACAGGAAAAGTCTCTTGACAGTGGCGGGACAAGCATGGTACTATAAGTACACCTATGAAAAGGGCTTTATTTTTGTGCGCAGATTAACGGTATCTGCCCGCAAACCCTTGACCGCATCGGACATAGGGAGGCAAAGAAAGCCGATCCAACCGTGTTCTTTTTCGCGCTCCCTAGAGCGCGTGGTATAGATAGAACTGTCGGGGACTGGCCTTCGCCTGGATAAGACGAGAGCCGGCTTCCGGCGCTTTCTTTTCCGGGGCCGAACATCGTAAAGGAGGTGCCGCGACATGGCAAAAGCCGGCGCACGGGTGAAGATCACCCTCAGATGCAACGAATGCAAGCAGCGCAACTACAACACTATGAAAAACAAGAAGAATACCCCTGACCGCTTAGAGATGAACAAGTACTGCCCCTTCTGCAGAAAGCACACCGTTCATAGCGAGACTAAGTGATGACGGCCCATATTCTCTCTAAGAAAGAAGGGTGAACCAACGAATGTCTGAAAAGGAAAAGCAGAACCTGGACGAAACCGAGATGACACAGAACAAACAGCCGAAGGACAGTAAGGAAGCCAAAGAACCCAAGGCCGCCAAGCCCAAAAAGGACAAGGCCAAGGCCGAGAAGGACAAGAAGCCCGGCGTGGGCAAGCGCATCGGCCGCTTCTTCCGGGAGCTGAAGGCAGAGCTGAAAAAGGTCGCCTGGCCCTCCCGCGCGGAGACCCTCAGGAACACCGGCATTGTGATCGTCTGCGTCATCGTCGTGGGCGTCATTGTCTGGATCTTCGACGGCATCGCAAGCGCCCTCATCGACGCCCTGCTCTCCCTCTTCGGCCGCTGAGGTTTAGGAGAACATTATGGCTGAAGAAGCGAAATGGTATGTGGCCCACACCTATTCCGGGTATGAAAACACCGTAAAGGCCACCATTGAAAAAGCTGTGGAAAACCGCAACATGGGTGAGCTCATCCAGGCGGTGAACATCCCCCTGGAGACCGTCACCGAGATTACCGACGCCGGCCCCAAGACCGTGGAGCGCAAGGTGTTCCCCGGCTACGTGCTGGTGAAGATGGTGATGACCGACGAGACCTGGCACCTGGTGCGCAATGTCCGGGGCGTCACTGGTTTTGTGGGCTCTGGCAACAAGGCCATCCCCCTCACCGAGACGGAGATTTCCTCCCTGGGTGTGGAAAAGCGGGAGGTCCTGGTCAGCTACGAGGTGGGCAGCAGCGTGCGCATCACCGACGGCGCCCTGGAATCCTTCCTGGGCACCGTGGAAGAGATCGACACCGAGCGCCAGAAGGTCCGGGTCGTGGTGTCCATGTTCGGCCGGGAGACCCCGGTGGAGCTGGATTTGGACCAAATCGAGTCCATTTAACAGTGGGGGGGACCCCTTCCGCTGTTCGTTATGACTTGCGGGGCGCGGCCCCGCAGGCGTGGGAGGAGCTTGCCGCTCCGTCCAACCACATTTACAAAATGGAGGTGCTCTAAGTGGCACAGAAAGTTACTGGATACGTCAAATTACAGATTCCCGCCGGGAAAGCAACCCCGGCGCCCCCCGTGGGCCCTGCCCTGGGCCAGCACGGCATCAATATCTCCGCCTTCACCAAGGAGTTCAACGAGCGCACCAAGAACGACGCCGGCCTGATTATCCCCGTGGTGATCACCGTCTACGCCGACCGCTCCTTCTCCTTCATCACCAAGACGCCTCCCGCGGCTGTCCTCATCAAGAAGGCCTGCAACCTGGAAAAGGCATCTGGCGTGCCCAACAAGGAGAAGGTGGCCACCATCAGCAAGGAAGACGTGCGCAAGATCGCTGAGACCAAGATGCGCGACCTCAACGCCAGCAGCATCGAGGCTGCCATGAGCATGATCGCCGGCACCGCCCGCTCCATGGGCGTGGTCGTAGGCGAGTAAGGGGGTAGAAGCAAATGTTTAGAGGAAAGAAATATCAGGACTGCGCAAAGCAGATCGACAAAACCAACCTGTACGACACCGCCGAAGCGATGGATCTCATCGTCAAGACCGCCCCCGCCAAGTTCGACGAGACTGTGGAACTGCACGTGAAGCTGGGTGTTGACTCCCGCCACGCTGACCAGCAGGTCCGCGGCGCCATCGTCCTGCCCCACGGCACCGGCAAGGTGCCCCGTGTGCTGGTGTTCGCCAAGGGCGACAAGGCTGACGCCGCCAAGGAGGCCGGTGCAGATTACGTAGGCGAGGCCGACCTGGCCCAGAAGATCCAGCAGGAGAACTGGTTCGACTTCGACGTGGTCATCGCCTCCCCCGACATGATGAGCGTGGTAGGCCGTCTGGGTAAGGTCCTGGGCCCCAAGGGCCTGATGCCCTCCCCCAAGGCCGGCACCGTCACCCCCAACGTGGCCAATGCCGTCCAGGAAGCCAAGGCCGGTAAGGTGGAGTACCGCCTGGACAAGACCAACATCATCCACTGCCCCATTGGCAAGGTCTCCTTCGGTGCAGAGAAGCTGGGTGAGAACTTCTCCACCCTCATCAGCGCCATCCTGAAGGCCAAGCCCGCCGCCGCCAAGGGCACCTATATCAAGAGCTGCGTCATCGCCTCTACCATGGGCCCTGGCATCAAGATCAACGCTGCCAAGCTCAGCTAAGATCTCAAAAAATTCGATATCTTTCCCCCAAAGGCTCTTGACGGGGCCTTTGGGGGATGGTATAATGCTTTCGCGTTCCAAAGACAGCAGGTAACCATAAATCCTGCCGAGGATGCAGTCCATTATGATTGCTTCATATCCTTGTGTCTTGCGCACAGGGATATTTTTCTTTGGTTCATCATTCCCATTTGGAGGTGAAACAACCGTATGCCAAACGCAAAAATCCTCAGCGAGAAGCAGGCCATCGTGGCTGAACTCACCGAGAAGCTCCAAAACGCCGCCGCCGGCGTTATTGTGGACTACAAGGGCATCACCGTGGCAGAGGACACCGAGCTGCGCGCCAAGATGCGTGAAGCTGGTGTGGATTACTTCGTCATGAAGAACACCCTGTCCCGCTTCGCCGTGAAGAACGCTGGGCTGGACGAGCTGTGTGACGTGCTCAAGGGCACCACATCCATCGCCCTGTGCCAGGGGGACCCCGTGGCCGCCGCCAAGGTGGTCAGCGAGTTCTCCAAGAAGCTGGCCGCCCAGGAGAAGTTCACCGTGAAGGCTGGCTTCGTGGACGGCAAGGTCATCGACGCCGCCGGTGTCAAGGCCCTGGCCGACCTGCCCAGCAAGGAAGTCCTGGTGGCTACTGTCCTGGGTACCCTTATCGCACCCGTTCGCGGCCTGGCCACTGTGCTGGACGCCAACATCTCTGGCCTGGCTCGCGTTGTGCAGGCCATCGCAGATCAAAAGGCTTAACGCCGCTGCATGAAAACATAATCATTTTTACTTTACTTTTGGAGGTACACTATTATGGCTAGCGAAAAGATCACCGCTATGATCGAAGAGATCAAGACCCTCACCGTTCTGGAGCTGTCCGAGCTGGTTCACGCTCTGGAGGACGAGTTCGGCGTTTCCGCCGCTGCTCCTGTTGCTGTCGCCGCTGCTGGCGCTGCTCCCGCTGCTGAGGCCGCTGCTGAGAAGACCGAGTTCGACGTGGTCCTGGCTGACTTCGGCGCTGAGAAGATCAAGGTCATCAAGGCTGTCCGTGAGATCACCGGCCTGGGCCTGGCTGACGCCAAGGCTCTGGTTGAGTCCGCTCCTAAGGCCATCAAGGAAGGCGTGTCCAAGGACGACGCTGAGGCTCTGAAGAAGCAGCTGGAAGAGGTCGGCGCAAAGGTCGAGCTGAAGTAAGTTTCCCTTACGGTTGTATAAAAAGCGCGTTGCAGAAAACCTGCAACGCGCTTTTTTATTCATCATTTTAGGACTTCAGGCCAAACTTTACCGCTAAGCCAAACTCATCAGCTAGAGCCAGGAGCAAAGAGCAGTTCCATCATGTCAATGACCTCCTTCCGGCGGAATATATTCTATCCCTCCAGAAGGGATTCATAATTTCGTTTCGCATAGATTACTCGAACTATCGTAACCAATCTCTTTTCTTCATCCACCCTATAGAATATCAAGTAATTACGAACTAATATCTTACGATACTCATACTTTAATGGCCTTGTTGGTATATACACAGGGTTAGCATATGGAAAATCTAATATACCCTCCCCTGCTTCTATCAACTCCTCCGCCAATTGATTCGCAGCAGTTGTATTCTGTAGGTTCTCGCTGATATATCGTACAGCTTCTACCATATCCCGCTGGGCCACAGGTAAGTATTCCAGCTTATACAACTGAGTCCCCTCCGATAGCCTCTTGCATGGCCCTCCATATTTCTTTTGATGAATAGCGTTGATTCGTTAATTCAGCCTCTCTCTCTGCTTCCCGGAGTTTAACATACACTTCGCTGTCAAACTGCATCGACTCAAAGGCCTCCATACTTAAAACAACCATATCTCCATACCCGTTCTTTGTTAAAAAAACAGGTTGAGCCGTCTCATGGACTGTTTTTGAAATATCTGCAAAGTGATTCCGCAAATCAGAAACAGGTCTAATCATTTTCATAGGAATACCTCCCCATTTTTATTTTATCGTAATCACGATAAAATATCAACCACTTCCTCCTCAGATGGGAATCGCCCGGATCATCAGTTGGTCGCAGACCTCATCTATGTTGTTCCGGTCGATCTCCGCCCGCTCCATGGTCTCCTTCACCTTGTCCACCAGGGAAGGCCGGTTCAAATCGCTGAGCTCTCCCATAACGCCCAGCCGCCGGCCCAGGCGGAAAATGTTCTGGGTTGGTTCCGGGAGCGCCAAAAAGCGGTCGATGAGGGCCAGCATTTTGGGCTTATCCTCGGGCAGCCGGCCCCGGAGCTCCAAGAGGATATTTAGGATATGGTCGCTGTCCACCACGCTGGTGATCCCCTCCAAGCTCTCGATGAACAGGCGGATTTCGTGGATGGTCTCAATGTCGTTGGGACGGGTAAGGAGGCCTTTTTCGTAGTCCTCGTACATCTCCAAGCTCTCCGCCAGGGCCATGGAGCGGATGCGGATGAAGTTGGGATTGATCTGGTTCAGGGCGTCGGCAGTATCCAGGGCGCTGGCGCGGGCATACTCCCTGCCCCCCATACCAGGCATATAGAACTCGTTGATCTCGATGCCCGCCTGGATGGCCTTTTGTCCCGCTTCGATCTGCACCTGCTTGGTGACACCCTTGCGCATCAGTTTCAAAATATAGTCGTTCCCCGTCTCCATGCCGATGTGGAAGCGGTTCAGCCCCAGCTCCCGGTAGCGTTTCAAACGCTCCAGACTCAGACGGTTGATGGTATCGGAGCGGGCATAGGTGGTGATACGCCGGATGTTTGGAAAGGTCTGGTTCAGGTATTCCAGCACCTCAATCATCCCCTCCGGGGCCATGAGGATGCTGTTGGCATCCTGGAAGAACACCGACTGCATCCCGCTTTGGAGCCAGTGGTAGGCCATGTAGCAGGCCTCTTGGTCCGCCGCGGACATCTGGGGCTTGCTCTTCTCCCGACCCTGGAACACGTCAATCCAATATTTCACGCAGTCGATGTCTTTTTTGATGTCCTCCGCCGTCCTGGGGCTGAAGGGCACGTCCCGGTAAAAGCCACAGAAGCGGCACTTGTTCCAGCCGCAGCCCCGGTTGATGCGCAATAACAAGCTGTATGCCTCGCTGGGCGGGCGGATGGGGCCCAGCTCAAAGCCCTCATAGCGTTCCTTCCCCATGGTCTGTTCCTCCTTTTGCCAGTCTTGTATCTAAAGTAGCTGCTATTATACAGGAAAAGCTGTCCTAGGGCAAGCGGGGAATTTTGCCTGCTTCCGGTGGAAATTGCCCCCCTAGACGGAAAAATGCGAAAAAAAGGTTGCTATTGCGCCCAACTCTCTGTATAATAATTGCGGTGTTTTTCATCAAACTACCACTCCGTACCAAAAATATTCCGCAAATCAACATAAATTGGAGGATACAACCATGGCAGGCGTGATTTCCAGAGGCATCCAGGGCCCCATTATCCGGGAGGGCGACGACATCGTCGACCTGGTCGTCAAGAGCGTATACGCATCAGAAAAGGAGGACGGCTACAGCCTCAAGGATCGGGATATCATCGCCGTCACCGAGTCCGTGGTGGCCCGCGCCCAGGGCAACTATGTCAGTGTGGACCAGGTGGCCCAGGATATCCAAAATAAGTTCAGCAGCAAGAAGCTGGGGCTGGTCTTCCCCATCCTCAGCCGCAACCGCTTCTCCGTGACCTTGAAGGCCATCGCCCGGGCAATGGACCAGGTGGTGGTGCTGTTCAGCTATCCCAATGACGAGGTGGGCAACCCCCTGATGGCCCGATCTGCCTATGTTAAGCACAAGTACGACGATGCCGGTTCCTACGATGAGGCCAGCTTCGTGGCCACCTTCGGTTCCCCCGTCCACCCCTTCACCGGGGTGAACTATCTGGACTTCTACCGGGAAGTCATTGAGAGCGAAGGTGCCAAGGCCACCTTCCTCTTCTCCAACGACTGCCGCGCCATCGCCACAGCCTGTGACCATATCCTTTGCTGCGACATCCACACCCGCCAGGAGACCCGGGATACCCTGGCAGAAATGGGGAAAACCGTTTACACCCTGGCAGACATCATGTCCGCCCCCATCGACGGCAGCGGCTGCCATGAGACCTACGGCCTCCTGGGCTCCAACAAGGCCACCGAGGAAAAGCTAAAGCTCTTCCCCCGGAACTGCCAGCCGGTGGTGGATGGCATCCAGGCCCGTATCCAGAAGGAGCGTGGCATCCAGGTGGAGGCCATGATTTACGGCGACGGCGCCTTCAAAGACCCTGTGGGGGGCATCTGGGAGCTGGCAGACCCTGTGGTCTCCCCAGCCTATACCGCAGGCTTGGCAGGCCGCCCCAACGAGCTGAAGCTGAAGTACCTGGCAGACAACGACTTTGCCGACCTCTCCGGTGAGGCATTGAAACGTGCCATCCGCCAGGAGATTCAGAGCAAGAACGCCGACCTGGTGGGGGATATGAGCGCCGAGGGTACCACCCCCCGGCAGTATACCGATCTGCTGGGCTCCCTTTGCGACCTGACCTCCGGCTCCGGTGACAAGGGTACCCCCTTCATCGTCATCCAGAACTATTTCAAAAATTACGCGGAGTGAGCCTCCGCCCAAGGACCGCCGCCCCATTGGGGCGGCGGTTTTTTTATGGTTCAACCTCCCCCAAAATCCCCTTGACAAATCGTGTCAGCCCTGTTATAATGTGCGCTACCGAACTGTTCGTTACCGAACTTTTTCAGAAAGAAGGGACTTCCATGTATCAGGACGACCCCTCCGCCCTCCATGTGGGGCGGCTGACTAAAACTCTGGACCACGCTTTGACCCGCAAATGCTTGAAAATCGCGCGGGAGCGGGGCATCGACGAGTTCTCCATGATGCACGGCCACATTTTAGGCTTTCTCTACTGCCGGCAGAATCAGGATGTCTACCAACGGGACCTGGAAGCGGCGTTTAACGTCACCCGTTCCTCTGTCTCCGGCATGGTGAAGCTCATGGAAAAGAAGGGGTACATCACCCGTCAGAGCGCCGACGGTGATACGCGGCTGAAAAAGCTCTCTCTCACAGAGCTTGGAATCTCCGTCTTTGAACGCTCTATGGAGGCCATTGATGAGGTGGAGGCCCTGGCTTGCCAGGGCCTCAGCCTGGAAGAGCGGGCGCTCTTCCAATCCCTGTGCCAGCGGATCCAGGCAAACCTGCGTTGACGGCAGCGGGCGGTTCGCGTTTCATTTGAACAGAGAAAGGAGTGTCGCTATGCTCAAAACCATTGCGTCTCAAATTAAGGAATTCAAACGGGACTCCATCCTCACCCCTGTGATGATGTTGGCGGAGGTGGCCGTGGAAATGGTCATCCCCTTAATGATGGCCTCCATCATCGACCACGGCGTCACGGCCGGCGACATGGGGCACATCCGTTACGTGGGCCTCTGGATGCTGCTGATGGCCCTCATCGGCCTGCTCACCGGCTCCCTGGGGGCCAAGTTCGGCGCCCGTGCCTCCGCCGGTCTGGCCCGCAACCTGCGCCAGACCATGTACGAGAACATCCAACGCTTTTCCTTTTCCAACATCGACAAGTTCAGCACCGCCGGTCTCATCACCCGCCTGACCACCGACGTGACCAACGTGCAAAACGCCTACATGATGCTCCTGCGTATGTGCATCCGGGCACCGGCCTCCCTGATCGTGGCCATGCTCATGGCCTTTTCCATCAACGCCCGGCTGGCCAGCATCTATCTGGTGGCAGTGGTGGTCCTGGCCCTGTTCCTGTTCCTTATCATGTCACGGGCCATGAAATACTTCCGCCAGATTTTCCAGAAGTACGACGACCTCAACGCCAGCGTACAGGAAAACATCTCCGCCATTCGCGTGGTGAAGGCCTACGTGCGGGAGGAACATGAGAACCAGAAGTTCCACACCGCCAGCCAGAACATCTACAAGATGTTCCTATCCTCGGAAAAAATCGTCTCCTGGGTGTTCCCCCTGATGAATGCCACGGTCTATACCTGCATCCTGCTCATCAGCTGGCTGGGGGCCAAGATGATTGTCAGCAGCGCCCTCACCACCGGTGAGCTCATGAGCCTGCTGGCCTATTGTATGAACATCCTCATGAGCCTGATGATGCTCTCTATGGTATTCGTGATGCTCTCCATGAGCATGGCCAGCGCCGAGCGCATCTCCGAGGTACTCCGGGAAACCCCCGATTTGCACAATCCCCCCCAGCCCATCTTTGATGTGGCCGACGGCTCTGTGGAATTCCGGGACGTGGATTTCGCCTACCGGAAGGACTCTGACGAGCCGGTACTCAAGGGCATCAACCTCTCGGTGCGAGCCGGAGAGACCATCGGCATCCTAGGGGGCACCGGCAGCGCCAAGACCAGCCTGGTGAATCTCATCAGCCGCCTGTACGACGTAACCGCCGGGCAAGTGCTGGTGGGTGGCCGGGATGTGCGGGACTACGACATGGAGGCCCTGCGCAACCAGGTCTCCGTGGTGCTCCAAAAAAACGTCCTCTTCTCGGGAACCATTTTGGAAAACCTGCGCTGGGGCGATGCCGAGGCCACGGAGGAAGCCTGTATCCAGGCCTGTAAGCTGGCCTGTGCCGACGAGTTCATCCAGAAAATGCCCGAGGGCTACAACACCTACATTGAACAGGGGGGCAGCAACGTCTCCGGCGGGCAAAAGCAGCGGCTGTGTATTGCCCGCGCCCTGTTGAAAAAGCCCAAAATCCTGATTCTGGACGACTCCACCTCCGCGGTGGACACCGCCACCGACGCAAAAATCCGCACCGCCTTTGCCCAGGAGATTCCCGACACCACCAAGTTCATCATCGCCCAGCGGGTGTCCAGCGTGGCGGAGGCAGACCGGATTCTGGTGCTGGACGACGGCCGGATCAGCGGCTTTGACACCCATGAACGGCTGCTGGAAACCAATGAAATTTACCGGGACGTGTATGAGTCCCAGACCAGCGGCGGCGACTTTGACGAGGGAGGTGCAGACTAATGGCGAAAAACGTGAAAGACATGCACACACCTCATGGAAAAGGCCCAGGCGGTTCCCGCCCCAAGCTGGAACACCCCATGAAAACCTTCCGGCAGGTGCTGGGCTATGTGGGCCGGCGATACTGGCCCCACCTGATCCTTGTGGTGGTAGGCATTGTGGTCAGTGTCTTGGCTATGGTCCAGGGGACCCTCTTTACCCAAACCCTCATTGATGAATACATCCTGCCCATGATCCAAGCGGTCCAAACCGGCGGGACAGCGGACTTCTCCGGCCTGGCCCAGGCCATCACCCGGGTGGCCCTGTTTTACGCCTGCGGCGTCCTGGCCAGTTTCCTCTGGAACCGCATCATGATCTATGTCACCCAGGGCACCCTCCGGGACCTGCGGGACGAGATGTTCCAGCACATGGAGAGCCTGCCCATCAAGTATTTTGACACCCACGCCCACGGGGACATCATGTCCATCTACACCAACGACGTGGACACCCTGCGGCAGATGATCAGCCAGAGTATGCCCCAGCTTTTGAACTGCGGCATCTCCATCGTCAGCGTGTTGATCTCCATGCTGGTGCTGAACATCCCCCTAACCATCCTGACCCTGGCCATGGTGGGGCTGGTGCTCTTTGTCACCAAGCGCTTCGCCGGCCTCTCTGGACGCTATTTTGCGGAACAGCAGCGCAACCTGGGCAGCCTCAACGGCTACATTGAGGAGATGGTAGAGGGCCAGAAGGTGGTCAAGGTATTCTGCCACGAGGAGGAGAGCGTGGAGGAGTTCACCCGGCGCAACGAAGCCCTCTTCCACAGCGCCGACAACGCCAACACCATCGCCAGTATGCTCATGCCCATCACCGGGCAACTGGGCAACGTCAGCTATGTGCTCTGCGCCATTGTGGGCGGGATGCTGGCCTTGGGCGGCGTGGGGGGCTTCACCCTAGGTGGCCTAGCCAGCTTCCTCACCTTCAACAAGAGCTTCAACATGCCCATTGCCCAGTTCAGTATGCAGCTCAATGCCATCGTCATGGGCCTGGCTGGGGCAAACCGGGTGTTCCAGCTCCTGGAAGAAGTGCCCGAACCTGACGAGGGGGACGTCTCCCTGGTGAACATCAAGGAGGGCCCCGACGGCACCACTGTGGAGACCCACGAGCGCACCTGCCAGTGGGCCTGGAAAAAGGGGAACGACTACATTCCCGTCCAAGGTGACGTGGTGTTCGACGACGTGGACTTTGGCTACAGCGACGAGAAAATCGTCCTCCACAACATCAAGCTCTTTGCCACCCCCGGACAGAAAATCGCCTTCGTGGGCTCCACCGGGGCAGGCAAGACCACCATCACCAACCTCATCAACCGCTTCTATGACATCCAAGATGGAAAAATCCGCTATGACGGGGTGAACATCAATAAAATCAAAAAGGCGGACCTGCGCCGCTCCCTGGGCATCGTCCTTCAGGACACCCACCTCTTCACCGGCACCGTCATGGACAACATCCGCTATGGCCGTCTGGACGCCCGGGACGAGGAGTGCATCGCCGCCGCCCAGTTGGCCAACGCCGACGGCTTCATTCGCCGGCTCCCCGACGGCTACAACACCATGCTCACCGGAGACGGAGCCAACCTAAGCCAGGGCCAGCGGCAGCTTCTGGCCATCGCCCGGGCCGCTGTGGCAGACCCGCCGGTGCTCATCCTGGACGAGGCCACCTCCTCCATCGACACCCGCACGGAGATGCTGGTGCAGCAGGGCATGGACGGCCTCATGTACGGCCGCACCACCTTCGTCATCGCCCACCGGCTCTCCACCGTGCGCAACGCCGACTGCATCATGGTCCTGGAACAGGGCCGCATCATTGAGCGGGGCAACCACGAGGAGTTGATGGAGAAAAAAGGCCGGTACTATCAACTTTATACGGGAAATCAGGTTTCCGAATAGGCCCACACATGGTATAATTGCATCAAACAAAACACCAAGCCCTGCCCCCGTCTCCTGGGGGCAGGGCTCTGTGGGAGGGTTCCCTTATGGCAAACGACCTACAGTTTGACGTCCTCATCATCGGCGGCGGCGCGGTGGGCTGCGCCGTGGCCCGCGAGCTGGCCCGTTACCGCTGCTCCATCGCCCTGGTGGAGCGCTCCGCAGACGTGGCCTCCGGGGCCAGTGGGCGCAACTCCGCCGTGGTCCACGCGGGGTTCAACAATCCCCCCGGCAGCCTCATGGCCCACCTGTGCGTGGAGGGCAACCGGGGCTTTGAAGCCCTGTGCCAGGAGTTGGACGTTCCCTACAAGAAAACCGGCAAGCTGCTCCTGGCCTTCGACTTGGAGGACATGGCCACCCTTCTTCAACTCATGGCCCAGGGGGAGCGCAACGGCTGCCACGGCCTGACCATGCTGGACCAGGACAGCCTGCGCAGCAAGTTCCCCCAGCTGGGGGGCATTGGGGGGATGCTCTCCCCGGAGACCGGGATTTTTGACCCCTTCCTCTACACCGTAGCCCTGGCGGAGAACGCCCATGCCAACGGGGCCTCCTTCTTTTTCCGCCACCAGGTCACCGCCATCCGCCGGGAGGAGACGGGCTTCTCCGTCACCGCCGGTGGCCAGGACTTCCACGCCCGCTTTGTCATCAACTGCGCCGGGCTCCACAGCGCCCAGGTGGCCGCCATGGCGGGGGCGGAGGGCTATCGCCTCTACCCCTGCCGGGGGGAGTATTACGTCCTGGACCAGGTAGCCAAGGAGGTTCTCCCCCTCCCGGTATACCCCGTCCCCAAGGCGGGGGCGGGGGGGCTGGGGGTCCACCTGACCCCCACCGTCCACGGAAACCTGCTCATCGGCCCCAGCGCCGAGTACAGCCACGACCCGGAGGATGTCTCCTGCACCAAGCCGGTGCTGGACCAGCTGCTCAAAGAAGCCCAACAGCTCCTTCCCGGCCTGGAAAAACAACAGATTATCGGGGCTTACTGTGGCATCCGCCCCAAACAGACGCCCCCCGGGGTGGGGGGCTCCCGGGATTTCATCATCCGGGAGGAGCGCAACTGCCGGGGGCTCATCAACCTCATCGGCATTGAGTCCCCCGGCATGACCGCCTCCCTCCCCATCGCCCGGGGGGTGGTGGCCCTGGTGGGGCAATCCATGGACCTGCACCCCAAGGAGGACTTCAACCCCCAGCGCCGGGGCATCCCCCGCTTCCGGGAGAAATCCCTGGGGGCCCAGGAGATGCTCATTGCCCGGGACCCGGAATACGGGGAAATCCTCTGCCGCTGCCAGAAGGTGACCCGGGCGGAACTCCGCCAGGCCATTGAAAACCCCCTGGGGGTGCGCACCCTGTCCGGCATCAAATACCGGGCCTGGGCCACCACCGGGCGCTGCAGCGGCGGCTATTGCCTGCCCAAGCTGGCTGGGATGCTGACGGACTATGGCTTGCCGCCGGAGGAGATTTTCTACCGGGAGGAGAACTCCCCACTCTTTACAGGGAGGGTGAAGTGATGGAACGCTATGACGTTGTGGTCATCGGCGGCGGGCCTGGGGGCCTGGCCGCCGCCAAAGGGGCCCGGGAGGCCGGGGCGGAACGGGTGCTGCTCCTGGAACGGGAGCGCCAGCTGGGGGGCATTTTGAACCAGTGCATCCACGACGGCTTCGGCCTGCACCGCTACAAGGCCATGCTCACGGGGCCGGAATATGCCCTCCTGGCCCGGACGGAGGCCCAGGAAGCGGGGGTACGCCTGCGCACCGGGGCCATGGTCACAGGGCTCAGCCGGAGCCGGATTGTCACCGCCGTCACCCGGGGGGGCGTCCACACCTATATGGCTGGGGCGGTGGTCTTGGCCACCGGCTGCCGGGAGCGGACCCGGGGGGCCATTGCCATCCCTGGCAGCCGTCCGGCGGGGATTTACACCGCCGGTACTGCCCAAAACCTCCTCAACACCAAGAACCTCATGGTGGGCAAGCGGGTGGTGATTCTGGGCTCCGGGGATATCGGCCTCATCATGGCCCGGCGGCTGACCTTGGAGGGGGCCCAGGTGCTGGCGGTGGCGGAGGCCAAGGAGGCCCCTGGGGGGTTGGAGCGAAACGTCAGCCAATGTCTGTACGACTTCGGCATCCCCCTCTATCTAAACTGCACAGTCACCAACATATTCGGGACGGGACGGCTCTCCGGGGTGGAGCTCTCGGACCTGGACCAGGAGGGCAAGCCCATCCCCGGCACCCAGCGCCATCTGGACTGCGACACCCTCCTGCTCTCTGTAGGGCTGATCCCGGAGAACGAGGTGGGCGCCATGGCGGGGGTGGCCCTGGACCCAGCCACCAACGGCACCCTCACCGACGTGTACCTCCAAACCACCATCCCCGGCATCTTCTCCTGCGGCAACTGCCGGAAGGTGATGGACCTGGCGGATTTCGTCACCACCCAGGGCCTGGCCGCCGGCCGCAACGCCGCCCGCTTCCTCCAAAAGCAATCCTTAAAGCTCATGCCCAGGGACAGCAACACCAACCTCCCCAAGGGCCTGCCCCAGCCGGGGGTGGTCACCTGCGTCCTCTGCCCCAGGGGCTGCCGGGTGCGGCTGCGCCCCGACGGGATGGCCAAGGGCAACGCCTGTGAAAAAGGGGAGGCCTATGCCCGCCAAGAGGCCACGGCCCCCCTGCGCCTGCTGACCACCACCATGAAGCGCCAGGACGGCACCCTGCTGCCGGTGAAGAGCAGCCGTCCCCTGCCCCGGGAGCGGCTCTTGCCCTGCGCCGCCCGGCTGCGGGAGATCACCCTCCCCGAGGGCAGCGTCCCCTGTGGACGGATCGTCCTGGACGACCCCTTCGGGATGGGCGTGGATATCTTAGCGGCACAATAAAAAACGCAGCGCCGGGAGGCCCCAGCAGAGGGCTCCCGGCGCTGTCTTTCTTTATTCCTGCGCCTCCCATCCCGGCAGCGGCAGGCGCTGCATGGCTGAGAATACATACTCCCGCAGTTTGGGATACTGCCCCTCCAACCGGGCCACCAGCTCCTTCACCTCCTGCCGCCGGGTGGCGCCGTCGGCGGGGCAGGGGTTGTGGACCACAGGGAGTTGCAAACGGGCAGCGGTCTCCCGGACCAAGTCCTCCCCCAGGTAGAGCATGGGGCGAATCTGGGTGACATCTGTACGGTCCAGGTAGGTCACAGGCCGGAAGCAGGATAGACGCCCCTCGTAGAAGAGGGAGAGGAAGAAGGTCTCTACCGCGTCGTCGTAGTGGTGCCCCAGGGCCACCTTGTGGATTCCCTGGGCCAACAGGGCCTCGTGGAGGGAGCCCTTGCGCATCTTGGCACAGAGGGCACAGGGGTTCTTCTCCTGGCGCACGTCGAAAATCACGTGGGCAATCTGGGTGGGGACCTGGTAGTAGGGGACCCCCAGGTCCCGGCAAAATTCCGCCACCGGGGTGAAGTTCATACCGGGCAGGCCCATGTCCACGGTGAAGGCCTCCACGGTGAAGGGGGCGGGGTAGAAGCGGGAGAGCTGGGCTAGGCCTGCCAGCAGCAGCAGGGAGTCCTTCCCCCCGGAAACCCCCACGGCAACGCGCTCCCCAGGTTGGATCATATCATAGTCCTCCACGCAGCGGCGCAGCAGGCTGAGTGTCTTTCGCATGGGTTTTCCTCCATAAAAAACGAAAATTGAAGATGAGATATCAAGAGATTTCAAGAGAAAACAAGCGCACGAGCGAGATTTTGATAGGCTAAATTAAAAAATCAGGAAAAAGCGTTGACACCGGGGGTACACTGTATTATAATTAAGCCCGCTTAAAACAGGCCCGTGGCCGCCTCCTATTATACGGGGACAGGCTGGATTTGTAAACGGGCCGATTCTTTGTGAAACAAGAGATTTGGAGGTTCGACCCTATGTCCACATTTATGGCCAACAAGGGCAACATTGAGCGCAAGTGGTATATCCTTGACGCCGCTGGCAAGCCCCTTGGAAAGACCGCCACCGTGGCAGCCACCCTGCTGCGGGGCAAGCACAAGCCCGAATACACCCCCCACGCCGACTGTGGTGACTTCGTCATCGTCATCAACGCCCAGGACGCGGTGCTCACCGGCAAGAAGCTGGACCAGAAGTTCTACCGCACCCACTCCGGCTACGTGGGCGGCCTGAAAGAGACCAAGTACCGCAAGCTCATGCAGGACAAGCCGGAGCTGGCCATGAAGCTGGCCGTGCGCGGCATGATGCCCCGCAACACCATCACCAAGGACTCCCTCACCCGCTTGAAGATTTTCCGCGGCCCCGACCACATCCACGCCGCGCAGAAGCCCGAGCCCTGGACCGCAGAATAAGGAGGAACTAGACCATGTATAAGAGCAAGAAGCCTTACCATTACGGCACCGGCCGCCGGAAGTCCTCCGTGGCCCGTGTCCACCTGTTCCCCAACGGCACCGGGGCCATCACCATCAACGGCCGTGATATCGACGATTACTTTGGCCTGGAAACCCTGAAGCTCATCGTCCGCCAGCCCCTGGACACCACCGGCCTGCTGGGCAAGGTGGACATCAGCGCCACCGTCACCGGCGGCGGTGTCACCGGCCAGGCCGGTGCCATCCGCCACGGCATCAGCCGCGCCCTGCTGGAGATGAACGCAGAGCACCGTCCCGCCCTGAAGGCCGCCGGTTTCCTCACCCGCGACCCCAGAATGAAGGAGAGAAAGAAGTACGGCCTCAAGGCCGCCCGCCGCGCGCCCCAGTTCAGCAAGCGATAATCGGCTGTTCAAACCGTATCAAAATTGCTCAAAAACCCCGGAAAATCAAGGTTTTCCGGGGTTTTCTTATACCCAAACAAGCTAATATAGTTTGACCTGATTTGACACAACGAGAGCCATTTTCACCCAATTTTTAGTGGTTAAAAATAGGACAACCGGCAAAAATGGAGGTAAAAAACGGGCTTAGTGGTTAAAAAATAGGACAACCACAGCCCTGATTTCGGGGTATTTCAGAGGCGATTTTTACTCCCTCTCACCCCTCAATTTATACGAGAACAGTTTGGCGTAGTTTGACCGAATTTGAATAATTGAATATGATTTTAATGCAGGCACTCAGTATTTTTTGCTGGGTGCTTTTTGCGTTTCCGGGGAACTGTATTCCGGGATCAGAAAAAGCCGTCACTTTTCAATTTATGAAGTGGCGGCTTTTTCTATTTCCAGAAGCAACCACAACGAATTAGAA
>NZ_JBQILM010000031.1:0-22465 GCF_056797215.1 Evtepia sp. | reverse complement strand
AACTGTGTAGCTCAGCTGCTTAACCGCTGTTGCGAATACTCTACGAATCATTCCGTTTTTTCCTCGGTTTTTGTGTCCGTTTTATTGGGAAGGGCTCAGTCTGTCGCTTCGGATATCCATCCACTGTGCTCCTTTCATTTCCTGACTCCCTTTCCGGGTTCTTTCTCGCCCTGATTGGGAGTCTATCTTTTTCCCTTCACCTCCGCCACAAAACTACATTTTTTCCTCGGCGTTTTTTTACATTTTATCACTGGCGCTGACAATAGCTATGACCAAGACCACTGAAGAATCCAGCACAATGCAGGCATAAGCAACAAGCATAACAGTTCTAGGAACGCAAAAACGCCGCCCATGGCCTACCGGTTTCCCGGCAGGTCACAGACGGCGTCTGATGGTTGTTTGTTCTTTTTTATCAGTGTGAAAGAGTTCGAGTCCCCTAAGTCTCCAGAAAGGCGTTTTTGCATCTCTGGAAACGTTATTTCTGAATTACGCTCCCTGTTTTGGGAAACTTGACTCTTTTCTTCGATTTTGGCCTGTTTTGTTGCAGAATATGCGAAAAAGCCACACTTAAGTGTGGCTTTTTCTCCTGTATCTTTTTCATCAACACAGGTTGGTGCGCGAGGCGGGACTTGAACCCGCACGTGCGTATTGCACACTAGAACCTGAATCTAGCGAGTCTGCCAATTCCACCACTCGCGCATTGTTCGCGCCGGAGCGCTTCAGCTCCGGCGCGAGAATTATAATATCATGGGGCAGGGGAAAAGTCAAGAGATTTTCCAGACTTTTTTACTTGGTGCCGAAAATTCGGTCCCCTGCGTCTCCCAGGCCGGGAACGATGTAGCCGTGCTCATTGAGCTTTTCATCCACAGCCGCTACATAGAGCTCCACATCTGGGTGGTCTGTCCGAATCCGGGAGATGCCCTCCGGGGCGGCTAGAATGTTCATAAGCTTGATGTGCTGTACCCCGTACTCCTTGATGAAGCTGATAGCGGCGGAGGCAGAGCCCCCGGTGGCCAGCATGGGGTCCAGGACGATTACGTCCCGTTGGGCGATGTCCTGGGGCATTTTGCAATAATATTTCACCGGGGCCAAGGTTTCCGGATCCCGGAAGAGGCCGATGTGGCCTACCTTGGCGGAGGGGATCAGCGTAAACACCCCGTCTACCATCCCCAGCCCCGCCCGGAGGATGGGGACGATGGCCAGCTTCTTCCCGGCGATCTTCTTGGTCACGGCCTGGGCTACCGGGGTCTGAACGGTGACTTCCTCTAGGGGCAGGTCACGGGTGGCTTCATAGCACATGAGGGTGGCAATCTCTCCCACCACCTGGCGAAAATCCTTCACGCCGGTGGTCTCATCCCGGAGGATGGACAGCTTGTGTTGGAGCAGAGGGTGTTCCAATACGTGTACCATATCGTCCATGGTCATTCTCCTTTCGGCTGCTTGGCTTCTTTGGCTAACCGCTCCCGTTCCGCCTGGGACAGGCGGTGATACACTGGCACCAAGCGGTTGGGGGAGACGGTCTGGCCTGTTCGGGCCAGGGTCAAGGCCTCCCGTGCCACACCCCAGGCACTTTGCAAGCGTAGGTTTGCAGGGGCCAGCTGGGCGGGGATGCCCGCCTCTCGCAGGGCTTCGTAGCAGAGCGCTGCGCCGTCTCCCACCACAAGCTGGGGAGCCTGGGTACCCCGCAGCTCTGCCACCAGCGCTTCCAAGGAAATGGCTCGGTCAGGGGTTAGGCGCTGGGGTTGCTGGTTTACCCCGCGAAAGCGGGCGTTGTAGACCTGTTTCCGCCGGGCATCCATGGCGGCGCAGATTTCACCCTCAAAACCAGCTGCGTTCCAGGCCATGGAGGCCAGGGTGGAGCAGCCGGCGCAGGGCAGCTCTGCCGCCCAGGCAAGGCCCTTGGCGGTGGAGACCCCGATGCGCAGCCCGGTGAAAGAGCCTGGCCCTGCCGCTACGGCGATGAGGTCTAGCTCCGACACCCGGCAGCCATAGGAGGCCAGGAGCTGCTGGGCCATGGGGAGAAGGGTCTGGCTGTGGGTGAGGCCGCTATTTTGAAAGCTCTGGGCCAGCAGGGTTTCATCCTCACATAGGGCGACGGAAGCTGCGGTGGCGGAGGACTCCAAGGCCAAAATTTTCACGGCAACTCCACCCCCTCAATGGTAATGATACGCGCTTGCTCCCCGTCGCCCCGGCGGATATCCACGAAAATGGTGCCGGGTTCCAGGGCATCCCGGATGTTCTCGCTCCACTCCACGGCGCAGATGCCCCCCCGGCTGAGAAAGTCCTCCCAACCGATGTCGAAGAGCTCTTCGGCGCTGGTGAGGCGGTACATATCGAAGTGGAACAGGGGGAGAGTTCCCCCCTCATATTCATTGACGATGGTAAAAGTGGGGCTGACTACCCGGCTTTGGATGCCCAGGCCCTGGGCCATCCCCCGGACAAAGGCGGTCTTGCCTGCCCCTAAGTCCCCGGTGAACGCCACCACGCTGCCAGGAGGACAGGCCCGGGCCAGGGCTGCTCCAAGGGCCTCGGTGGCCTGGGGGCTGTTGGAAAAGTGCTCCACAATGCGCCTCCTCTCCTGTTGTCCCGTATGGGGACGATTTTATTGCCTATTGTAGCACATATTTTCCGGACTTGCACCCCTCTGTGACAAAATTTGTGGGCTGGGACGGGTATTCTTAAAAGAGAATAGGAAAAAGGGGGCGAAGTGCGGTGAGGAAGTCATTGAAAACACGGCGGGAAGAGTGGCCGCTGTTTTTCCTCTGCCTGTCTGCCGCCCTTTGGGGCCTGGCGTTGATCTTTTCTGCCACCCGCTACAATGCGGAGCTCCACAGCTTGCCGGGGAAACAGGCCATTGCCCTAGCAGTGGGGGTGGGGGCATGCCTGGTGCTGTCCCGGCTGGATATCCTGGACCTTATGGACAAGCTCTGGTGGCTCCTGCCGGTGGTGAATGTGGGCCTGCTGTTGCTGTTGGTCCCCTTGGGCAACGACGACGGCACGGGGAACAAGAGCTGGGTGGCCCTGCCGGGGGGCTTCAATTTCCAACCGGCGGAGGTGGTGAAGCTCTGCTTCCTGTTGCTGCTGGCCCTTCAGCTCAGCCACCTCCGGGAACGGGGGCTGAACCGACCGGTAGCCATCCTCCTGCTGGGTGGGCACACCCTGGCCCTGTGCGGCTTGCTTTACGCCGTCTCCGGGGACATCGGTATGGTGGCGGTGTATCTGGCTATGTATTTGGTAATGCTCTGGGCAGCGGGGGTTCACCCCCTGTGGCTGCTGGGTCAGGTGGCGGCGGGGGTGGGGGTGGTGGCCCTGCTGTGGTCCCGGCTGCCGGAGTATGTACGCCTGCGCTTCCAGGTGGTGGTGGACCATGAGCTGGACCCCTTGGGCAAGGGCTTCCAGCAGGAGCGGAGCTTGCTGGCCATCGGTTCTGGGCAGATCACTGGACAGGGTTACCTTCATGGGACCCAGACCCAGAATCCCTCCGCCTCGGCCTTGCCTGCCCGGCATACGGATTTTATTTTCTCTGTGGCAGGGGAAGAGTTGGGGTTGGTGGGCTGTGTGCTCCTGTTGGCGTTGCTGGGGGCCATCGTGCTGCGTTGTGTGGCCCTGGCCCGGCGGCAGGAGCGTTTTTTTGCCGCCTGCATCTGCGCCGGGGTGGGGGGGATGCTGGGGGTGCAAACCATCCTCAACATCGCCATGTGTCTATATACCGCCCCGGTGGTGGGGGTGACGCTGCCCTTTTTCAGTTACGGCGGTTCCTCCCTTATCAGCGCCTTTGTTGGGGTGGGGCTGGTGATGGCCCTGGCCCGGCGGGGGCTGGAAGGAAGCGGAAGGTGGCGGTAGGAATGATGGCGGGGAAAGGGGGAAAGATAGGGTTACTTTTTTCCAAAGGAGGCGTATCTTATGAGAGAGAACCGATTTCCCTGGGGAGGGCGCTTTGTCCTGCTGCTGGCGATGCTGACCATGTTGATGACCATGCCTGCCCTGGCCCTCTTTGACCATGACGACCTGGCCACTGGTACGGGGGTCACCCCCATTGCGGAAAACCTGAGCCTGACCACCTATAAAAATGTGGCGGTGAACGGCAGTTTCACAGCAGTGGACCCCGACGGGGGCAGCGTGACCTTCCGGGTGACCAAGAACCCCGCCCGGGGAGAGATCACCCAGGGGGAGGAGGGGGCTGCCAGCTTCACCTATACCCCCTATGAGAACAAGACCGGTAAAGATAGCTTCACCTATGTGGCGGAGGATGGGGACGGGAATGTCTCCCAGCCGGCCACCGTCTCTGTGAAGATCAGCAAGCAGAAGAGTGAGGTGACCTACAGCGACATGGCGGGGCATCCTGCCCAGAAAGCTGCCGTGACGTTGGCGGAGCGGGGCGTCTTTGTAGGGGAACAGGTGGGGGAGACCTGGCTGTTCCACCCAGAGGACATGGTGAGCCGGGAGGAATTCCTGGCCATGGCTATGGACCTGGTGGGGGCGGAGACCCTGCCTGTGGAGAACACCGGTTTTTCAGATGATGACAGTATTTCCACCTGGGCCAAGCCCTATGTGGCCTCGGCCCTTCAAACAGGGGCCATCCAGGGCAGTGGGGAGGGGGCGCAAGGCCCTGCCTTTGCCCCAGAGCGGGTGATTTCCCAGACCGAGGCGGCGGTGATGCTGGACCGCCTGCTGCGGGTGTCTGACGTGGCCTTCCGGGACTTGGCGGAGGATGCCGCCCCGGCCTGGGCCTATCAGTCTGTGGCCAACCTGGAAGCGGTGGGGGTGCTCAGCACCGGCACCGACGGTGCCCTGAATCTCTCGGATACCCTCACTCGGGCTGAGGCGGCGGAGATGCTCCTCTGCGCCCAGGAGGTGTTGGACTTCCGGGCAGGGCAGTGAGCAAACCGTTGTCAATAAGAATGAAGAAGCCCTGGAAGCGTGACGTGCGCTTCCAGGGCTTTTTTTGTGTGATCTGTGAGAGGGAAAAGGCGTGGGGGGATTACTTGTGGCTCAAGAACATGATGATGATCCCCACAATGATGGGCAGGATGATGATACCGCAGATGATGACCGCCAAAAGTGTATTCATAGTGTGCCGCCTCCTTCCATTTTTCCATGATACCAGAGGCCGTGGGGGCTGTCAACTGCCGCAAATTGGGCGGGGAGGTGGGGGAATCCCGCAGTTTTTTCCAGCCAGGTGAAACCCGCGGCGGGGTTTCTGTGATATTATTGGTGAAAGCAGCTTTCAAAAACCAAGAAGGAGCGACACTGCATGAGAGAAGCAGTCATGGTGGAAAAAATGCAGGAGGGCGACGCCTCCGGCCTGGAGGCCCTGATGGACCGGTACATCCCCTATGTCTCCACAGTGGTATGGAATATCCTCCGGGGAGCCATGCCCGCGGAGGATGGAGAGGAGGTCGTATCAGACGTATTCCTGGCCGCCTGGAAACAGGCCGGTGATTTGGCTCCCGGACACCTCAAGGGATGGCTGGGGGCGGTGGCCAGGAACAAGGCCAAGAACAAGCTGCGCCAGCGAGGGTTGACCCTGTCCCTAGAGGACGACGCCTTGGACATCCCTGGCCTGGAGGACCCAGCCAACGATATAGAGCGGGCGGAAGAGCGTTTTTTGGTCCGCCAGGCCCTCAATAGCCTGTCTGCCCAGGAGAAAGAGATTTTTCTCCGCTATTATTACTACACCCAAAGCGTAAAGGAGGTGGCCCAGAGCATGGGCTTGAAGGAAGGGACCGTCAAGACCAAGCTGAAGCGGGGCCGCGTGAAGCTGAAGGAAACACTGATGAGGGAGGGATTCGCATATGAAGCGTAATATTTCCGACTTACTGGATACATACCTGGAAGAAGACGTGGAGCTAGAGGCGGAGACTGTCCTCTCTCCCACACGGATCAAGGAGTTGACTATGAATAAATTGGATCAGAAGAACCATACAGAGAAGAAGACGGGTAAGCGGTTCCCCGTTCGTGTGTTCATTGCGGCGGCGGCGGTTGCGGCCATGTCTGTCACCGCCCTAGCGGCGGATATCGGCGGTGTGGGCTCCACCCTTCAGAGCTATTTTGCCAAGGACGGCGACAGCTTGAGCGCTGGACAGATCCAGGTGATCGACCAACTGGGGGCTACCTTCTCCGGCGGTGTCACCAGCCAGGGCGCTACCCTGACGCCCCTGGCCGCGGTGGCAGACGAGAACGTCTATTACCTGCGCCTGCGGGTGGAGGCTCCCCAGGGGACTGTCCTGCCGGATCTGGACGAGGAGACTGGATATTACCAGCTCTTCGGGGGAGAGGCCAAGAACAGCTTGGATTTGGATCTGAGCGCTTACGACGGGGCCTACTCTCCCGGCTATAGTGTGGATTACACCTGGATGCCTGACCAGGACCCCACGGACAATATGAAGGAAGTGGTGCTGCGGTATCAGGTGCTCCCGGAGGACGGCGAGGAATCCGGCGCGTTGAAGTTTAACGACGGCGTTTCTAAGGTCCTGACCATCCGTGGCCTGTGGGTGCAGGCGCCGGACAAGGAGTATACCCAGGTGTTCGGCGGGACCTTCACCTTTGACATCGGCAAGAATTTTGAGAGCCAGAGTGTGGCCTTGGACTGTGCGGGTCTGAGCTACCACGACGAGACCTTTGACATCACCAGCGCACCGGATACCATGACCCTGTCCCCCCTGAGCCTGTCCTGCGAGTATAAGTGTACCTTGCAGGAAAACCAGTGGGTGGGCTGGGGGGTCGGCCCCATCAAGATCGTCCTGAAGGATGGCTCGGCGTTCTTTGATGACACGGAGGGTTACTCCTTCACCGGAAACAAAATTTCGGACATTCCGATCGCGGATCTGCCCCGGAGCCAGGAGCCCAGCAGTGTACACAGAATGATGATCCCCTTCGACGAGCCCCTGGATTTGACCCAGGTGGACTATGTGGAATACGGGGGAGAGAAGATTCCTGTGAATGTAGAGTGACCGGAACAACGGGATCAAAGCTCATTGTAACTGCATATAGAAAACACCAGGCCGGCGCTGAGAGGTTCAGCGCCGGCCTGGTGTTATGTTTCTTTCTCTTTGCGGAAGGCAAAGAACCGCTGGCCCAGATAGTTCAGGGCCACGAAGAGCACCATGCCAAAGAGCATGGCTACGTTCTCTCGGAACTGCTGGGACTGCCCAGAGAGCAGGTGCAGCATGAGGGGCTTGGAGATGCCGTAGGCCAGGAGATAGCACACGGCAATGTTGATGATAAAGCGACCCACCTCGCCCCAGGAGCGTTTTTTGCTGCGGAAGGTGAAGTACTTGTTGAGAAAGAAGCTTAAAATACTGCCGAAGAAGTAGTTGGCAAAGGAGGACTGCCAATAGGTGCAGTGAAGTATATTGTAGAGCACGAACATAATGGTGGTGCCCACCACGGTATTCAGCACCCCCACCAGGCCAAAACGGACCAGGGAGCTCTGCCATAAACGGTCCCAATTGTGTTTCATACCGGCCCCCTTATCCCAGAATGCCGTAGCTGATGAGGGTGACGATGAGCCCGGCAATCATGCAGCCTGCGCCGATGGCGGAGATGGCGTCCCGCAGGCGCATTTGCAGGACAGAGGCCACCAGGGCGCCGGTCCAGGCGCCGGTGCCGGGCAGGGGAATGGCCACCAGGAAGCACAGCCCCAGCCAGCGGAAGCGTTCCAGCTTCTTGCTGTTCCGATGGGCCTTCTGTTCCAGTCTGTGGGCGAGGGCGCGGAGCTTCTCCCAGCGCTTCATCCAGTTGATGATCTTTCGGGCGAAGAGGATGATGAAGGGGACCGGCACCATGTTCCCCACCACCGTGACCAGATAGGCCACTTCCCAAGGGAAGTCATAGAGCATTGCCGCAGGGACTGCGCCCCGGAGCTCGATCACCGGGACCATAGAGAGGAGAAAGACTGCGGCCAGCTGTTTGAAGGGTGTATCCAGTATCAAAGTTTATGCCTCCTGAGTTTGGGAAAAGCTTCCCTCATATACGTAGGTGTCGGTTTCTGGGTCGTAAGCCAGGGTGATGCCGAAGCAGCGCTCTAGGTCCTGGGCGGAGAGGTACAGCAGGGTGTAGGTATAGGAATGGGGCATCCGGGGGACGCAGTAGCCCACCGGCTCCACGCCGCCGTCAGGAAGGTGCCGTAGGAGGCTGCCGTCGCTGTAGAGGGCGTAGTCGCTTCCGCCGTAGCTGAGCTCAAAGTGGAGGTCCGTCCAGTAGAACACACAGGGATGGCCGGATTCCTGGAAGAGGAACTCCAGGGGGACCAGAAGCTCCCCGTCCTTCTCCAAGGTGGGGAAGGTACTCACTGCGTCCCCCACCTGTAGGTTGCTGACGTCCCATTCCTCACTGGTGAAGCGCAGGGGGATGTCCTGAGGGAGGTGGTAGTATTGCAGGAAGTTTTCCAGGAAGTAGGTTCCCTCATAGAACATGGTGAAGCGGTAGTCTGGGTCCAGGTCGATGCTCAATTCCAGCACCCCACTGCTGCGGCTGTCCTCAATGGCCTGAAGGTTTTTCTGTACCACAGCCTGGTTGGCGGCATAGCCCTGGTAGATGGGCACATAGCGCAGGAAGAACACCGCCGCCAGCATAGCGCAAATGGCCACGGCAGGGAGGCGGGGGCAGTGTTCCAGCAATCGGAACAGCAGGCTCCAACACACGGTGAGGAACAGCAGCAGGCAGGGGAAGAAGGTCCGGGCGTAATAAAGGGTGGTGATAATGAGCATCATCACTGAGGCCCCGGCCCCCAGGAGGAGAAGCCCCGTCTGCCGGTAAGTGGGGTGGAGCAGGAGGGTGACAGCGCTATATAGGGTGAACACCACTGTCAGGATGGCCAGAGGTTTTTCCAGGCCGGTGAGGGCCAGGATGAGCACCAATGCCGCCACCGGGAAGCCGCAGAGCAGTACCCGGGGCAGGCTGCGGTCTGTCCAGTACAGCAGGGCCAGGAACAGGCAGAAGCAGGCAAACAGCACGTTCCAGAAGGGAAAGCCGCAGAGGTAGTGCATTACGTCAAAGAAGCGGGACAGGAATACCGAGGGGTCCAATACGCTGAAAATCCCGCCGTCAATCCCCCGGCCCATCCGGGCGTGGCTGCCGGGGGCGGTGAGGATGGTGAGGTAGCCCAGGCTGGTGCACAGGGGAGCCAGCCAGAGGCGGGCTTCCTTAGGGGCGTCCTTCCGGGCAAAGAACCAGGTACCCCACACCAGCACCAGGGAGACCAGGCCACATTGCTCCGTCCCCGCCCCAGCCAGTAGGGCACACAGGCCCAGGGCCACCAGTCCCCGCCGCCTGGGGGCCTTGGCCTGGAAGCGGTCCATAAGCCATAGGACCAGCAGAGGGAAGAGCAGGGGGAAGGCATAGTTGAAGAAGGCGGAGAGCCAGTAAAGGGCCATGCGCAGGTATTGGATTTCACTGCCCAGCAGGGACAGCAGGGCAAGCCCCCCGGCCAGGAGCAGGCTCCCCCGGCGCATCGCCTTGTTCTGTACCCGCAGCCCCAGCAGCAGGATCAGCGCTGTGAGGATGGGGCTGAGGAGGGCGAAGAGTTTGGTGTCTGCCAAGAGCAGGATGGGAATCAAAAGGTGTACATACACCCGGCCGTTGGTGTTTTGGTAGTGGTTCCAGCTGTGGCGCAGGAAGCCCTTGAAGCCGTCCTGGAAGAAGGTGCCGTACCAGTAGTCGTCGGAATAGACGGTGAGGTGGGCGTTCACTGCCAGCTGTAACAGCATGGCCAGGAGCAGGACTGCGGCTCCCCCCCAGAACAGGCCCCGGTCCAGGGGTTTTTTCAGGGTGCGGGTTGTCATGATGGCAGTTCCTCCTGCTGGATGTAATAGATGTTTTCCACCGGGTCGTAGCGGGTGGTGATCCCGAAGAACTGTTGAAACAGCTCTGCCGGGGCATAATAGGTGTAGAAGGAGCGTACATCAGAGTAGATGGCCTGGCCGACGGGACGTTGGGTGGCCAGATCCCAGCGGTAGACTTCCCCACTGGGCAGGAAGAGATAGCTGCGCTGGTCCAGCCAGATCACGGTGCCGTGGTACACATAGTTCCATTCCCCGTCCCCGCCGCACAGTTGGGCGATATCCTGGATGGGGAGGAAGAGGGTGTCGCCATCCCGGAAAGCGGGCAGGCCAGCCCTTTGGCCGTTGTAGAGGCCGGAGAGTTCCAGGTTGCTGCTGGTGTAGCTGATTTTCTCCGAGGTGACGCCGTAGTATTCCAGGGCGTAATCCATATAGGCCCGGCTTTCAAAGAACATTAAATGACGGTAATCCTGGCTCAGGTCCAGGCTTAGGACGATGGGCTCCTGGTCGTGCTGCCGCAGGGCCTGTTCGTTGGCTAGGTTCACCACCTGGTTGGCGGCATAGCCCTGGTAGGTGGTGAGGTAGAGGGGGCACAGCGCTGCCATAGCTGCTGCGGCCAGAAGAGGGACACCCCACGAGGGCAGGCCCTTCAGGCATTCCAGGCACTCCGCCAGCAGGGAGATACATACGATGAGCAGCAGTAAAATGGCGGGTACCGCCGTCCGGGGGGCGGCGGAGGAGTTCAGGATCATCACCAGCTGGGAGGCCAGCATTCCCAGCATCAGCAGGCCCCGGAGGGTGGTTTGGTGCCAGAGAAGAGAGACCAGAGCGGCGAAGAGCAGGAACAGCACCGCCAGGAGGTTAGCCACGAGAGGGTGCCCGCCCTGGCGCAACAGGAGATAGGCCACTGCCACCACGCCTCCTGAGAGCAGAACCTTCGGGGCGCGGCGGGTCAGCAGGGCGTGGGCGGCCAGCAGCAGGCAGAGCGACAGGATCAACAGGGGGACCCCCTGCTCCCCGGTGAAAAAGTTGGTGGCGAGGCGGAAGCGGGCAAGAAGCTCCGCCGGGTCCGCCAGGAAGGAGAGGAAACCGCCCCCCCGCTCATTCCCAACCCGCACCCAGGTGCCGGGGGCGAAGATCACGGAGGCATAGCCTGCCCCAGAGAGAAGGATGGGCAGAAAGCCCTGCCAGAGGGGGATTTTTTTCCGCAGATAGCACAGGAAGCTCCATCCGCCCAAGCAGATAATGGCGGCCAGGCCGCTCTGCTCTGTGGTGGCCCCGGCCAGGAAGATGAGCAACATGGTCAGAGGATGAAGCCGCCCCTTCTCCGTGTCCCTCTGGTGCCGCCAGAGGACCAGCATCAAAAAGAAAATGGGGAAGAGGTAGTTGAAGGCGGCGGAAATCCACAGCAGGGAGGTGTTCAGGAACTGGATGGGTAGGGCCATTACCACCATCATCCCCACAGCGCTGGTGGAGAGCAGGATGCGCCAGGGGGTCTCGCCGGACTGTAGGCGGCTGCCCAACAGAAAGGCCACTGCCAGCATCAGGGGGTTGAGGAGGATGAATAGCTTGGTGTCGAAGATCAGGGCCACCTGTGCCATGAAGTGGACGAAAGCCCGGCCGTTGAAGTTCAGGTAGTGCCAGACCGTCAGGTCCCAGAAGCCGTTCCAGCCGTCCCGGAAAAAGAGGCCGTAGAAATAGTCGTCACAGTAAATGGTGATCTTGGCGGTGAGCAGCAAAAGGGCCAGGAAAGCCACCGCCAGCAGGAGAGGGCTCACCCACTGCCCCAGGGAACGGCGTTGGAGCTTTCCTTTGGATAAGCGGTTCATGGGTTCGGATCACTCCAATTCAGATGTTCTTTCAACAGGTAGGGGGGACGCTGCTTCACCTGGATATAGATCCGGCCGATATACTCCCCTAAGATGCCCAGGAAAAAGAGCTGTAGGCCCCCCAGGAACAAGATGAGGCAGACGATGGTGGCATAGCCGGGGACGGCGATGGAGAAGGCCAGCTTCTGTACCAGCACCACCACCAGGTAGATGGCGGAGAGCAGGGCACAGATCAGCCCCAGGTAGATGGCGATTTTGATGGGGGCGGTGGAAAAGCTGAGGATACCGTCCCAGGCGTAGCGGAACAGCTTGACCAGGGACCACTTGGTGCTCCCTTCCGTCCGGGCCCGGGCCTGGTAGGGAATATACTTTGTGGAAAAGCCCACCCAGGAAAACAGGCCCTTGGAGAACCGGTGGGACTCCCCCATGGACAGCAAAGCTTCCGCCACCGGGCGGCGCATGGTGCGGAAGTCGCTGGCGTTTTCTACAAAGTCCACGTCAGAGAAGCGGTTGATGAGGCGGTAAAAGGTCTTTTTCAAAAAGCCCTGGACGGCCCCCTCCCGGCGTTTTTCCTGAAAGGCTGCCACGCAGTCATATTGGGGCTCCGCCTGGAGGATGCGCACCATGTCCAGCACCCGCTCTGGGGGCTGCTGAAGGTCGGCGTCGATGAGGGCGATAAGCTCTCCCCGGGCCGCCCCCAGCCCCGCCAGCATGGCGGCCTCCTTGCCGAAGTTCCGGGAGAAGCTGAGCACCTGGACAGGGCAGGCGGCGGCTTGATATACTGTGCGCAGGGCGGATAGGGTGCCGTCCCGGCTGCCGTCATCTACAAACACCAGCTCGTAAGACAGGCCGCTGGAAGCGAAGGTGGCCATGACCTCTTCCTGAAACCGCTGCACGTTCCCCGCCTCGTTGAAGCAGGGGACCACCAGGGAAAGGTCCACCGTTTTTTCCATGCTATCGTGCTCCAATAATACCACCAGTTCCTTTCCGTTCTGGGTTTCATGTCAAGATGATTCTTAAAATTATACCAAATCCTTCCCCCTTTTGCAACCGGATGGCGCCCCTTTTTCCCCAGAGGGAAACACAGCGGTGGGAAGTTGGGGGGGAAAATTCCTGCGCTTTCCACTGGAATTTATAAATCCAAACTTGTCTTTCTGTGGGAGACTGTGGTATAATCTAAGCTGTATGAATATGCTGCCCTTTTCCCTGGGCTGTGAAACATAGAGAAATGGACCGGCCCTTGCTCCTGGCACAATGCGGCGGAATGGGTCGTAACTTTAGGATATTAGGGGGTGTATGCGATGGAAAGACTCTCAGATAAGCAGAAGATCTTGATCGTAGATGACTCAGAAATGAACCGCTCAATCCTGGCAGATATGCTGGGGGAGGAGTATGAGATCATGGAGGCAGAGGACGGCAACGAGGGTGTGGCTATGCTGCAGCAGCACAGCAGTGAGATTGCCCTGGTGCTGCTGGACATTGTGATGCCCAACCTGGACGGCTTTGGCGTACTATCTATGATGAACCGCTATCGCTGGATCGAAGAGGTCCCGGTGATTATGATTTCTGCCGAACGGGGGTCCTCCCATGTAGAGCGGGCCTTTGAGATGGGGGTCACGGACTTTATCAGCCGGCCCTTCGACGCACTGCTGGTCCACCGCCGGGTGGTGAACACCATCCTGCTCTATACCAAGCAGAAAAAGCTGGTGTCCTTGGTGGCGGATCAGATCTATGAGAAGGAACACCGCAGCAGCTTGATGATCGATATTCTCAGCAACATTGTGGAATTCCGGAACGGGGAAAGCGGCCTGCATGTGCGCCATGTCCACACGCTGACAGAAATGCTGCTGAAGGTGCTGATTCATAAAACAGACCGATACCATCTGAGCCAGACGGATATCTCCATCATCAGCACGGCCTCCGCGCTCCACGACGTGGGGAAGATTTCCATTGATGAGAATGTGCTCAATAAGCCAGGGCGGCTTACGAAAGAGGAATTCGAGATCATGAAGACCCACTCCATGATCGGGGCGGAAATGCTGGCGGGGCTGCCCATCCATCAGGATGAACCGCTGGTGAAAGCGGCCTATGAAATCTGCCGCTGGCACCACGAGCGCTACGACGGCCGGGGGTATCCCGATGGGCTGAAGGGGGATGAAATCCCCATCTCTGCCCAGATTGTGGCCCTGGCGGATGTGTATGACGCCCTGACCAGTGAGCGGGTGTATAAAAAGGCCTTTTCCCATGAAAAGGCTGTGACAATGATCCTCAATGGCGAGTGCGGGACCTTTAATCCCCTGCTGATGGAGTGCTTGGAGGAGTGTGCCGACGGCATCCAGGAAGAGCTGCGGGATGACAACGCCTTCCGCCGCAACCAACGGGAGATGCAGAACATTGCCCGGGAAATGCATAAGTATGAGGAGCTTACCGCCTCCGAGCGCACCTTGCAGCTGTTGGAGCACGAGCGGATGAAGTATAACTTCTTCGCGGACCTGAGCAAGGAGATCCAGTTTGAGTTTACCCTTCAGCCGCCCATGGTTACCCTGTCTGCCTGGGGGGCGGAGACCTTGGGCTTGGAGGAAATCGTCATGGAGCCGGAGACAGACCCCCGGGTGATGGAGCTCATCGGCAAGGATAGCTGGCGGGGCTTGGCGGATGCCCTCCGGGCCACCACCCCTGGTCAGCCTACCGTCACCTTTGACTGCTTGATCCATTACAAAGAGAGCGCCGCCCGCTGGACGCGGATTCTGGCCCGGGCCATTTGGTCCCCCGACGAGCCGCCCCGCTACACCGGGGCCATCGGCAAGGCCATTGATGTCCACGACTCCCGGATGCACTTGGATAACCTGGAACGCATGGCGACCCACGACGCCATGACGGGGCTCTTGAATCACGCCACCGCCAAGAAGCGCATCCAGGAGCGCTTGGAGGAGCGGCCGGAGGGGCGGTATGCCCTGGCTATCCTGGATTTGGATCACTTCAAATCCGCCAACGATAATTATGGACATAGCTTTGGGGACCAGGTGCTTATCTACATGGCCGATAAGCTGCGCCAGAACACCCGGGGGGGAGATATTGCGGCCCGGGTGGGGGGCGACGAGATGGTGGTGTTCCTGGAATGCAAGATAGAGGTAGAACCTGCCATTGAGCGTATTTTTAACGCAGTGACCGGGATGTATGAGCAGTTCCCCCTCTCTGTGAGCATCGGTGTGGCCACCACGGAGAAGGTGGGGACGGACTATGAAACCCTCTTCCACGCAGCGGACCAGGCCCTTTACACCGTGAAACGCTCTGGGCGGGGACATTACCGTTTTTATGACGAGAGTATGGATAAGACCCTCTCGGCGATCTCGCCCATCGACAGCGATGGGGAAGAAGGATAATAACTAGAAGGAGAGTGCTGGAAATGACGCTGAAAGAATGCTATGACGCCCTAGGCGGAGACTATGAGGAAGCCATTGGACGGTTGCGCAGTGAACGCCTGGTGCAGAAGTTCGTGTTGAAATTCCTCAGCGACGGTAGCTACGACCTGCTCAACAGCTCCTTTGAAAAGGAAGACTGGGGGGAGGCATTCCGGGCAGCACATACCATCAAGGGTGTGTGCCAGAATTTGAGCTTTGTTGCCCTGGGTGATTCCAGCAGCGAACTGTGTGAAGCGCTGCGGGGGGGGCATACTCCTGAGGCGGACAGCCTGGCAGAACGGATGCGTGGGGATTACCAGCGTACCATTCAGGCTATCCAGGCGTTTCAGGAGGAAAACGGGGCATGAAAAACAAAACGACACGCTTCCTGATTTCTAGTTTGGTGGCTGTGGCGCTTCTTTGTGTATTCGTCCTTTCCTTCTTGGCGTTTCATATGCGTGCCCAAAGTACACGTACCATCAATGAGGTGGGTACGCTTTACATGTCCAGTATGAGCCAGCAGATTTCCAAGCATTTTGAGACGACCATTGGACTGCGCCTAAACCAGCTGGATGCGCTGGTGCAGATGATAGAGGCGGACCGTATCCACGACGACGCGGCGATGCAGGAGGAACTGGTGGCCAATGCGCAGACTATGGATTTTAGCCATCTTGCGTTTTTCACCAAGAGCGGGACGTTTCAAATGCTCTATGGCTCATCCTTGAAGATCACCGACCCGGACCCGTTCATAGAGTCTATTATTGAGGGAGAGAAAAAGGTGGCCATCGGCACGGATCAGTCGGGCAACAATGTGGTGCTGCTGGGGATTCCCAGCAAGCATAGAGCCTCGGACGGGCAGCCCTGTGTTGCCCTGGTGGCGGGCCTGCCAGTGTCGTACATCAACAATACCTTGTCCTTGGATGAGAACGACGAGCACGTCTATTCCTTCATTATACGGCGGGATGGCTCCTACATCATTCGTAGCTCTGACGCCTACCGGGAAAACTATTTTGACCGGGTCAACGACATTTATCAGGAGGTAGACGGGCAATCCCCGGAGGAGTACCTAAATGAACTGCGGGAGGCCATGAATAAGGACGAGGAATATTCTGGGGAAGCCACCATAGAAGGGGAGCGGCGGCACCTGTACTGCACCCGGCTGGCCCACTCGGAGTGGTATCTCATTACCTTTATGCCCTATGGGACCATCGACACCATTGTCAACGGCCTGAGCCACCAGTGGGTGATGATGGCTATGATAGGGGGCGGCGCAATCATCGTGGCGCTGCTGCTGGTATTTTCCAAATATTTCGGCCTGACCCGGCAGCAAATGAAGGAGCTGGACGAGGCGCGGAAGGATGCGGAGCATGCCAATCGGGCCAAGAGCGAATTTCTCTCTAACATGAGCCATGATATCCGCACGCCGATGAATGCCATTGTGGGAATGACGGCCATCGCCACCGCGAATATCGACAGCAAGCAACAGGTACAAAACTGCCTGCGAAAAATCACCTTATCCAGCAAACATCTCCTAGGGCTCATCAACGACGTGTTGGACATGTCGAAGATCGAAAGCGGGAAGATGAGCCTGAATATGGATCAGGTCTCCCTGCGGGAAGTAATCGAGGGGATTGTGAGCATCTGCCAGCCCCAGGTGAAGGCGAAGAAGCAGGAATTTGATGTATACATCCACGATATTACCACAGAGAACGTCTGCTGTGACAGTGTACGTTTGAATCAAGTCCTGCTCAACCTCCTCTCCAATGCCATTAAGTTTACCCCGGAGGGGGGCGTTATTGAGATGTCCCTCTATGAAACCGACTCCCCTAAGGGGGAGGGGTATGTCCGTGTGCATATCAATGTAAAGGACAATGGCATCGGCATGTCGGAGGAGTTCCGGGCCCACATTTTCGACTCCTTTGCGCGGGAGGACAGGCGGCGGGTCCACCGCACAGAAGGCACCGGCCTAGGTATGGCCATCACCAAGCACATTGTGGTGGACGCCATGGGCGGCACCATCGACGTGAAGAGCCAGAAGGGTGTGGGGTCAGAGTTTAGGATTGCCCTCGACCTGGAAAAAACGACGGTGACAGAAGAGGAGATGATCCTCCCCAACTGGAACATGCTGGTGGTAGACGACGACCAGCCCCTGTGCGAGAGCACGACCGCGGCCTTGCAGTCCATCGGCATCAATGCGGAATGGACCTTGGATGGAGAGAGTGCTATAAAAATGGTCCATAACCGCCACCAGAGGCGGGACGACTACCATGTTATCCTGCTGGATTGGAAGCTGCCAGATCAGGACGGCATTTCGGTTGCCCGCCGCCTCCGACAGGAGATGGGAATGAATGTACCCATCCTTCTGATCTCCGCCTATGATTGGGGGGAGATCGAGGAGGAGGCGCGAGCGGCGGGAATCACTGGATTCATCTCCAAACCCTTGTTTAAGTCCACCCTCTTCAACAGCCTGCGGAAGTTCGCGGAGGATCCTGAGTTGGTGCAGGAACAGCCGAAGGAGGGGAAACGGGAGCTGGAAGGCTGCCGGATTCTCCTGGCGGAGGACAATGAGCTCAACTGGGAGATCGCCTCGGAGCTGCTTAGTGCAGAAGGGCTGGTGTTGGATTGGGCAGAAAACGGAAGGATCTGTGTGGACAAGTTCAGGGCTTCCCCAGTGGGCTACTATGACGCGGTGCTCATGGATATCCGTATGCCCATCATGGGAGGATATGAGGCCACTAAGGCCATTCGAGAGATGGGTCGCCCAGATTGTGACCTGCCTATCATTGCTATGACGGCAGACGCTTTCGCAGAGGACATCAAGCGCAGCCTGGACAGCGGCATGAATGCCCACATCGCCAAGCCCATTGATATCCGTGATGTCATGCGCCTGCTGGAGAAGTTTATCATTCATCAGTAAACAAAAAATAAGGGTACAGACGTCGTGTCTGTGCCCTTGTTTGCCTGTTTGCTGATGTGCGTCGGCCTGCCTCAGAAGAGGCGCTTGGACGGAGAAGCAGTCTGTGGAACTGTGTCGGATGCAGGGGCAATGGCATAGAATATCATGTTATAAAAACCCATTTTCCTTACGTAGAAATGGGTTTTTGCGATAAAAAGTGAATAAAGCGCTTGGTTTTTACCCGCCAAAGCAGAGGGTATATCTCCTGCACGTTGCCATAATCAGGAGCGTGCAGGAGGTAGAAAAAGTCTTGTGCTTTCCAAGCTGTTATGGTATAATACCTCACAGAGTGAAATGGATGTATTTTGCCTCAAAAATCAATTTGTATTCCCTGAGACGGCGTGTGGATAACGCCGGCCAGGGGCGGGGTACTGCCTGTGGTGTTTGTGTGCCCCTCGTATACGAATGCGTTGTATATACCTGACGAAATTGCACGGCTTTGGTCGATAGCCATTGCAGACTTTGACTTCAGTGACTTGATTTTTAGACCTTTTTTTGGGCAATTTGCCCTTGCAATTTCTTGTGGGTCGTGACATAATAGCATAAAAGTGTGGCCGCTTCTGCCTTGGTGGGAGAGCTGGCCCCAAATCCATCATTTTTTTAGGAGGGGCAGAAATGGACTTTTTACGCAGCAATTCCATGGTGATGATGGAACGCTCCATGGACTTTCTCTGGACCAAGCAGGCGGCGATCATGGACAATATCGCCAATGCTGAGACCCCCAACTATAAAGCCAAGGTTGTAACCTTTGAGCAGAACCTGACCGAGAAGCTCCAGCAGGCAGCCACAGTGGGCAAGAGATCCCGGGAGAATGTGCGTCAGGTGTTGGAGAATGCAGATTTTGCTGTTTACGATATCGACGAGGCCAAGCGTATGGACGACAACGGCGTGGACGCCACGGAGCAGATGGTGGAGATGGTGCGCAATGCCTACCAGCAGCAGTACCTATATAACGCCATCAACAAGAGCTATTCTATCCTGCGCATGGCTGTGCGGGGCCAATAAGAGGGGAATAAATCATGGCATTTTTGAATTCAATTAACATCGTTGGTTCCGGGCTCACAGCCCAGCAGCTGCGCCTGGATATCATATCGGAAAATATCACCAACTCCCAGACCACGCGGGTGGAGAATGGCGACGGGCCCTACCGGCGGAAAATGGTGGTCTTTCAGGCGGAGAGCAACCGCAATACCTTCCGGCAGGCAATGGCCCGGGCTTCCGCTGCCAGCAATCAGAGTGGCAGCCGTTTGGTGTCCAATGGGATGGTAAAACCCACCGCCGGCGGCGTGCGGGTGACCAATATCCCGGAAGACCCCAGCGACTTCAAAGTGGTTTACGACCCCACCCATCCCGACGCTAACGAGGAAGGGTATGTGGAGCTGCCCAATGTGGACATGGTGAAGGAAATCGCCGACGCCATGGCGGCCACCCAGGCATTCAACTCCAACGTGACGGCATTTAACACCCTGAAATCGGTGATTTCCAGTGGATTGGAAATCGGCCGGTAAGGGGCATTTGACATATAGAAAGGATCTGTACCTATGATTGGCAATACAGGAATGGGTATTGAAAATACCATCCGAACCATCACCCCCTTTGAACACCGCAGCGAGACCCCCAAGGAGCGCACCCTCACCGAGGTGGGGGAGAGCGCTTTTGGTTCCCTATTCCGCTCCCTGATCCAAGATGTGAAGGATACTGACGCAGAGTTCGTCAATGCCCAGTATCTGCTCTCCACCGGGCAGCTGGATAACCCCGCTGAGCTGGGCTTGGCAGGCTACAAGAATGAGATCGCGGTGGACCTGCTGGTGCAGATGCGCAACAAGGCTCTGGATGTGTACAACGAGCTGAAGAATATTAACATCTAATGTTGCGCACTGAGGTAGGATAGAAGGCAGAGAGCGGGGATGATGGCGCTTGAACAAAGAAAAGTTAAAGGGTATTTGGGAAAAGATCAAGACAACACTGAAAAAGGTTTCCAAGAAAATGTGGATATTGATCGCCGCCGTGGCGATCATCGTAGCTGTTGTCATTGTTGTGATCCTGAATAACCGCCCCTATTCCATTCTAATCACAGAGGCCACCCCAGATGAGGTGTCCACCGTGTCAACATGGTTGGGAGAACAAGGGGTTACCAATTACCGCACAGAGGGGAACGGGACCATCCTGGTGCCGGAGGCCCAGGCGGCAAACTTGAAAGCACGGTTGCTTCAGGAGCAGTATGCCAGCAAGGGCACGTCCTTTAGCGGCTATTTTGAAAAGACGGGGGCCCTGTCCACCCAGTTGGACCGAAACAATGCTTGGCAGGTGGCCCTGATGGATGAAATGGCCAGCACCATCCGCCAGTTTGAGGGGGTGCAGGATGCCGCCGTGACCCTCGACATGGGCCAGGATCGTACCTACGTACTGGACAGCAACAATTTGACGAAGGCTACGGCGGGCGTGGTGCTGACGATGAAAAACGGCCAGACGCTGAGTGACCAGCAGGCCAACGCCATCCGCAACTATATTGCCCACAGTGTGGCGGGATTAGACATTGAAGACGTCTCCATTAGTGATACCAACGGCCAGGAATATACTGGCGGCGGTATCTCTAGCAGCGAGGGCAGCTCTGCGTTGAAGCTCCGTTTGGAGCAGGAGTATAGCAACGCCGTGCGCAAAAGAGTTCTGGACAGCTTGCGTAAGGCCTACGGTACGGATAACGTGGAAGTCGGGGTCAGTGTCGTGATTGATCTGTCGGATACGACCACGGAGGAATATGAGCCCATTCTGCCGGAATATGCCCGGGATGGCTCAACCAATGGTGCAGGTATCATCGGCCGGCGGGTTTACAGCTATAACACAGGCGAAGGTGATGGCGCTCTAGCCGGAGGAACCGTCGGTACTGGCGTGAATTCTGATATTCCCACGTATGTAGAAGAGGGAGCCGACGATCAGAATCTGGGAGACAGATTAAGTGGCAGCGGCGAAATAAACTACGATAACCCCAAGAGGCAGACGACTTCTCGTACCACTGCCGGTTATATCAGCGACTGTACAGTAGCTGTGACCATCAACTCTGAAACGGCTGGTTATGTGAACACGGAGTCTGTTCGCCGCCATGTGGCTACCGCAGCGGGTATCACTCCGGTGGCAACGGAAACCATGACCGAGGACCAGTATTTGAGCACCAAGGTCTCGGTGATGAGCTTCCCCTTCTGGACAGAGGAAGCACCGCCAAGCCCGGCTGAGTCATTGATGGATCGCATTGGACTCCCGGTTTGGGCACTGTATGCATTTGTTGGTGGCATTATCCTCTTCGTGGTGCTTCTGGTGGTTATCCTTCTGCTGCGCCGGAAAAAGCGCGAGAAGGAGGAGGCCGAACTCCAGGCTGTGGAAGAATTTATCGCCGCAGCCATGCCGGAGGAAGGCGAACCCCAAGGCGCAGATGTTATGGAACTCCATACCGAGCGCAGTATGGAACTGCGCCAGAGTATCCGCGACTTTGTGGATGAGAACGCAGAAGTGGCAGCTCTGCTGCTGAGAGGCTGGCTAAAGGGGGATGAGGAAAATGCCTGAAACCGCAGTGGCGACTGCTGAGCCCAATGCGGCGGCATCTGCCTCCGCAGTCAAAGAAATGAAGTCTGCACCCCCTGCAAAGGGAAAGAAGGACGGCAAAGACCGCCCGGAACTCACCGGTGCCCAGCGGGCGGCCACGGTTGTGATTGCCCTGGGTGCAGAGCGGGCTTCCACTCTCTATAAGCACATGGAACCAGAGGACGTAGAGCAGCTCACCATCGAGGTGGCGAAACTGGGTTTTTTGGATTCCGACCAGACAGAAGAAATCCTCAACGAATTTTACCAACTCTGCCGCACCAACCGTGCGGTGACAGAGGGCGGCTTGGAATACGCCCGTACCGTGTTGGAAAAGGCCTATGGCCTTCAGACAGCCGAAGAGCTGCTGGGCAAGGTCACCAAGTCCCTGCGCAACCGCAGCTTCTCCTTTATGGAGAAGGCAGACGAGAAGTCCCTGTACTCCGCCCTGCAAAGCGAGCGTCCCCAGACCATTGCCCTGGTCCTCTCCTACGTGGAGGCGGACAAGGCGGCAGGTGTGGTCTCGCAGCTGGATGAGAAACGCCAGATCCAGGTGGTGGAGAGCATGGCGAAGATCGACAGCGTATCCCCCGTGGCTGTCAAAATCGTGGAGGCCGAGATGCGCAAGAAGTTCTCCAATATCATGACCAGCGCCAACGTGAAGGTGGGCGGCATCGACTATGTGGCCGATGTGATGAACAACTTGGACCGCACCAGCGAGAAGAACATTTTCGACGGGCTGTCCGCCTACGACCAGGACCTGGCCGACGAGATCCGCAAACGCATGTTTGTCTTCGAAGACATCATCACCATGGACGACCGTTCCGTGCAGCGCTTTGTCCGGGATTGCGACCCCAGAGACCTGGTGTTGGCCCTCAAGGCAACCAACGAAGAAGTGGCGCAGAAATTGTTCGCCAATATGTC
>NZ_JBQILM010000030.1:0-24741 GCF_056797215.1 Evtepia sp. | reverse complement strand
CGGCTTCCGCCTTATTTTCTCCCATTATATTGAATGGATTCCCCCTTGTCAACTGCCCCATCCAGGGGCAGGCAGGCCACCAGCTCAAAGCGCCCGTTTTCCGTTCGGGTTTCCAAGCTCCCCCCGTAGCGCCGGGCGATCTCCCGCATCCCCGCCAGGCCGAAGCCGTGGGCGGATTTGTCCGCCTTGGTGGTGGAGAGGTCGGGGTTCAGCGCCCCCTCCACGGCGTTCTCTACCCGCAGCATAAACAGGCCCTTTTCCACCCGGCAGCGCAGGGTGACAACCTTGTCCTGGGCCTGCTCCGCCGCCTCCATGGCGTTGTCCAAGGCGTTGCCCAGGAGGGCGCAGAGGTCCGGGCCACCGATGGGTAAGTGGGCGGGGAGGGCTGCGGCGAAGTCTCCCCGGACCCCAATCTGTTCCATGGCCTGGGCCTTGGCCACCAGGACCACATTGGCTGTCTCATTCTCGCACAGCCGCAGGCCGCTGTCCAGGGCAGGAGACCCGGCCATCTTCTGAACATACTCCGCTGCCCGTTGGCAGTCCCCGCGCTCCAAAAGGCCCTGGATGGCGGTGAAATGGTTGCGCAGGTCGTGGCGCAGGGCCCGGAGCTGGTTCTGTTCCCGCCGGAGGGCCTGGTAATAGCGCTCCCGCAGGGAGGCCAGGTGCTGTTCCTGCTCTAAACGCTGGGCGTCGTCCAGGGTTTTGAGCAAAAACAACAGGGCTAGGGAGGTCATCAGCACAAAGGGCAGCACCGCCAGCCCCAGGTTCATGGTGACACTGTGGAGCAGCCAGGAGTCGTACTTTTGACGCGTCAGTACCACCACCGCCGCGACGGCGCTCAAGGGCATGGCCGCCAGCAGCGCCGACATGTGCCACAGGCGTGGGGTGAGCTTAGGGGGCTCCTGGGGCAGCCGCCGGCGCAGCAGGAGCCACAGCACCCCCCAGAACAGCAGGCGCAGCAGGCGTGCCGGGGTATTTTGGAGGTCGCTCTGGAATAGGCCCTGGGCCGCGACGATGGGCCACACATAGGTGTCCAGCAGGGCGCTGACCGACATCACGATGCAGAAGAAGATGGTACACACTGTCAACCGCCCCACCCGGTTCCCCTGGGTACACAGGAGCACAATGGTATAAAAGGGCGGCAGGGTAAAGAGCAGGTTGTTGTCCCCCACCCAGATGATCATGCTGATGGAGCAGCCAAAGGTCAGGCACAGCAGCAGCTTCCACCGCAGCTTTGGCTTCACCGGGAGGAACGCCGCGCACAGCCGGGAGGCGAACAAGCCCGCCAGCAGCGGCGGCAGGGCCCACAGCCAGTTGGAGGGGGTCGTGTACCAGAGGATCGCCCGTGCCCACATCCCTCAGTCCTCCAGGGCCGCCCGGGCCAAGGCGGCCAGGGCGGCGGCCCGGTTGGCCCGGCTGATGGGGAGCGCCAGCTCGTTGGACAGGAAAATCTGTCCTCCCTCCACCCGCTCCACCGCCCTGGCGTGGACCAGGTAGCGCTGGTGGACGCGGATGAAGCCGTTCCCCACCGCCTGGGCAACCTCGTCCAGCTTGCCATAGAAGGTGTAGCTGCGTTGGTCTGTGACGCAGGTGACCTGCCGCCGGTCGGAGGAGAAGTACAGGATCCGCTGCCGGGGCACCCGGTAGAGGGTGTCGCCGCTGCGGCAGACGAACACCTTCTCCTCGCCCCCCAGCAGGGCCGCCGCGGCCCGGGAGAGGACATCGTCCAATTGCTCCGGGGCCGGGGGCTTCATCAGGTAGCCCAGGGCCCCCACGGCGTAGCCGTCAAAGACGTGCTCTGCGTAGCCGGTGACGAATACCAGCTGTAGGGTCTCGTCCAGCTGGCGCAGGCGGCGGGCGGTCGCCATGCCGTCCAGGGCCCTCATCTCCATGTCCAAAAACACCAGGTCCAGTTCCCCCAGGTGCTTGCTTAACCAGCCCAGCAGGCCTTCCCCGGAGGAAAACTCAAAAAAACGCCCCTCTGTCCTGCGCTCTTCCAAGGACCGCTCCAAGGCAGCGCGCAGGGTCAGCCGGGCGGAAGCGTTGTCGTCGCAAATCCCGATACGAAGCATATACGCACCCCTCCCTCTCTGAAATGCTAAACACGCAAACAAGCTGCTGCTATTGTACCATAGGCCAAGGAATTCTCCAAACCAAACTTGACAGCAAAGCCCCCAAAGATGACAACCGCGTTTGCAGGGACTCTTTTTTTGCGCTATCCTGACGGAAGAGAACACAGCAGAAAGGATGTGCTTTATTATGCTGACAGTAGAAAACCTACACAAATCCTACCAGGTGGGGAAAACCACCTATGAGGTCCTCAAGGGGGTGTCCCTAGAGGTGGCCGACGGGGAGTTCGTGGCGGTGATGGGCCCCTCGGGCTCTGGCAAGACCACCTTGTTGAACTGTATCTCCTGTTACATCCCCGCCAATGAGGGCAGCATCCGTCTGGGAGAGACGGAATTGGCCCGGCTGGATGAGGATGCCTTGGCCCAGGTGCGCAACAAGAAGCTGGGCTTTGTCTTTCAGGACTTCCTGCTCCTGGACGGACTTACCGTGCGTCAAAATATCCTCCTCCCCGCCATCATCGGGGAGAGCATCTCCCAGCAGGCGGAGGACCGGGCGGACCAGCTCTGTGAGGTCTTTGGCATTGGGCGCATCCGGGAGAAGTACCCGGCAGAGATTTCCGGCGGCGAGAAGCAGCGCACCGCCGTGGCCCGGGCCCTCATCAACCATCCCCTGTTGATCCTGGCCGATGAGCCCACGGGGAACCTGGACAGCAAGTCCAGCCGGGCGGTGATCTCCACCTTTCAGCAGGCCCAGGAATCCTTGGGGGCCACCATCTTCATGGTGACCCACGACTCCTTCGCCGCCTCCTTCTGCGACCGGGTGGTGATCCTCCGGGACGGGGTGGTGTGGCAGGTGCTCTCTAAGGGGGACCAGGCCCGGGAGAACTTCCAGGACCAGCTTCTGGATGCCATCCGGGAAATGGGAAAGGAGTGAGCCCACCATGAAGCACTTTTCCCAAGTCTACGCCACCCTGCGGCGGCACAATCGGAAGCAATACGCCCTGCTGGCAGGCTGCTGCTTCTTCTCGGTGCTGCTTATCACCGCCTATGTGTGTATGATGCGCTCCCCCACCATCCTCACGGTGCTGCCGGAGGGGGGCGACAGCCGCAAGCAGGTGATGATGGTTTTCGTCCTGGCGGTGATTGGCTGCGCCGTATTCACCACCTACGCCGCCGCCCTCTTCCTGCGGCAGAAGTCCCGGGAGAACGGGGTGTTCCTGGCCCTGGGGGCCTCCCGGAAGCAGGTCCAGGGAGAGCTGTTCCGGGAGCTGGGGGTCATTTCCGTGGGCGCCTGCGCCCTGGGCGCGGCCCTGGGGGCCCCTCTGGCCTGGCTGCTGTGGAAGGTATTCCGCCTGTGTGTGGTGGATACGGAGGAAATGGCCCTGCGCTTTGACCCCCAGGCCTATCTTCTCGCCCTGGCCTTCTCCGGGTTCGTCATTCTCGTCACCTTCCTCCTGGGCCACCGCTCCGTCCGGCGCACCAATATCATCGATATTGTCCAGGAGTCCCACAAGTCCGAGCCCATCCGGGATGTGCCCCGGTGGTACGGCCTTCTGGGCATCCTGCTGGTGGTGATTGGCGGGGTGCTGGGGTATATGGCCCCCAGCTTTTTCATCCTCAAGCTGCGCTGGTATCCCCCAGAGGGCTTTATGTCCCTATTTTACCTGCCTGCTCTGGTGGGACTATACATGCTTCTGCTGCACACCGTGGTCAACGGCTGGGGCGGCAGGCGGCGGCAGTACAAGGACCTGATCTCCACCTCTATGATGAAGTTCCAGGGGCGGCAGACGGTGCGCAACATGCTGGTGATGACCCTGCTCATTGCCGGGGCCTATTTTGGCAGCTTCTACAGTCCCATGATGGGCTCCTCCTCCCTGATCGGCTATGCCTCCCGGCCGGTGGACTACGCCTACCACTTCCGGGCAGACCAGGATATCCCCCAGGGCCAGGAGATCCAGGAGATGGCGGCGGAATCTGGTGTGGAGATCACCCGCTATGCCCAGGTCACCATGGCCCGGCTGGGCTTCGATGGAACCTATGGGGTGGAAACGGAGGGCCCTATGGGGGTCACCATAAAGGATGAATACCTGGAGCTGCTGAACTCCCAACCCTTCCTCTCGGTCTCCGATTACAACACCCTCACCGGGGAGGCCCTGCGCCTTCAGCCAGGGCAGGTGGCGGGGATTGTTGACCCCATCAACGGCACCGGCGGGATGTTTAACCCCTACATCACCATTGTCACCAACCCCATCACCGGGGAACGCCTCTCGGTGGAGGCTGTGGAGCCGGTGGCCTATCAGCCGCTGTTTGGTTACTACATCCTCAACGACCAGGACATGGCCCGGCTCTCAGAGGGCCTACCCCTGGACTGGCAGGAGGAGATGGTCGTTTTCGACGTGGCCAACTGCGACGACACCTACTACTTCGCCAAGGAGCTCTACTACAGGATTGTGGACCGCTCCGGGCCAGAGGTGGAGCTGGTGGATTCCTGGGACCCGGTGGTTCGGGCCCGGGAGATCCAGGAAAAGGGCAGGTATGACATGGACCCGGAGAACGTCCAGGAATACACCGGGGCCGATGTGGACTATGACAAGCGGGACAGCAGCAGCTTCCGCCTGTATTGGCAATACATGCCCCAGTTCCGGGTGCTGGACCAGACGGAATTCCTGCGCACCATGGCGGTGTTTATCCTGCTCTTTGTCTTTGTGGCCATCGTCTGCTTTGCCGCGGTGATCATCATCGCCTATACCCGCTGCATGACCATCGCCCTCACCAACCGCAAGGTCTACGACGACCTGCGCCACCTGGGGGCGCCCAGGAAATACCTGTACCAGTCGGTGCGGGGACAGGTGAAGCGGGTGTTCTTTACCCCCACCCTGGTGGGTACCATCCTGATTTATGCTTTCTATATTCTTATCATGCTCTTCAACGGCGACAGTGTGGAGATCAGCTTACCGGAAGCCGTGGGGCTGCTGGCCAGTCTGGGGCTCATCGCAGCCGTTTCCCTGCTGCTGTACGGGGTGTACCGCATGTCCTTGAAGCGGGTCTGCGATGCCTTGGATGTCCAGCGTCCCGGCAAGAAACAACGGGCTTGACGGCTGGGGTAAAATGGGGTATCCTGTCCTTATCCATTCCCTTGGGGAATTTAGAGAGAAAGGACTTGATGACCATGAAACAGTGGAAACAACGCGGCCTGACCTGCCTGCTCCTGACCTTCCTCCTCCTGGCTCTGGCTGGGTGCGGGGACACCAATGAGCCCGGCGGGGAAGAGGGCACATCCGGCCAGGTGGAATCCGTGGTGTACCCGGTGACCATCAACGGCAGTGAAATCCGTGTGGGGGAAACCACCGTGCAGACCCTGCTGGACGCCGGCTTCAAGATCACCACCTCCGAGAAGGACGCCAACATGCAGATCACCCAGTATGAGATCGACCCGGATACGGAGCTGGATGCCGAGTCCTACTACTCTGGCGCGTCCATCTGGGTTACGGACAACATCTTTGCCCATGTCTCCATGGTCACCGAGGAGGCCACCAAGCTGGGCAACGCTGTCATCGCCCGGATGGAGTTCTCCCTCGCCGGCGGCCAGGATGACCCTGGCCTGTCCAACATCCTCTTCAACAACGTGCCTGTCACGGAGCTGAACCGGGAGAAGGCCGGGGAGATGTTCCCCGATTTCACCGGAGACGACGTCATGTGGTTCTCCCCGGCTGAAATGCGGGACTATGAGTACTTCATGAGCTTCTCCATGGAGGATGGCTCTATGACCAAGTTCTCCGCGGAAAAGCAATATGATGTGGATTGGTTGAACACAAACGGGAATTGAACCAACTTGTAAACCATACAAGGCCGGACACCTGAGGGGGTGTCCGGCCTTGTGTGGTTTAGGTGCGATACGGAACAGGTTCCACGAATGCCGATTTTTTAAGTCCCATACAATATTGCCGTCTGCCTTGTAGAGCACAGATCATTTTCGTATAATTTCATAGCAATCGGTGGATGATTCATATAATTCCACATTAGGGAGGGACTGTAAGATGGGGATACCGTGCAACACAATGTTAAGCCTGCCTTATGCCAACCAATTCCGGGTTTTAGCGGGGAAAAGCGGCTTGGGAAATCTCGTACAATGGGTGCATAATTTAGAGGACCCGCGCTATGTGGAATGGCTTCGTGGCGGTGAATTGATCATATTGACTGGGATCATCACAAAAGACGATGCAAAAGTTCTGTGCCGTCTGATGGAGCAGCTCTTTGACAAGCAGGTCGCCGCAGTAGCGGTCAGCTTAAGTGAGTTTATTCCGGTGGTGCCCAAGGAAGTATGCGCCTGCTGTGACCGTTTGGGCTTGCCGCTGCTTGAGCTTCCGGCCCATGTTCGGATTGTTGATATCAGCCGGAGCATCGGCACCACGATTTCCAACAGCCAGAAATGGAACGACGAGCGGGCGATCTTGCTTTTGGACCTGTTGTACGGCAAGCGCTTATCTGAAAAACGGCTGCGCCGCTTCGGCTTTCATGCGCAGCAGCACTTCCGTGTTGTGCAGGTCCAGCTTCTCTGGGAACACAGCGCTGTGGAAGCAAGCAGGCTGCAAGGGGGAATGGTGTTTTACGAAGAGGAAAACCTTTTGTATCAGGCAAAAACCTATATCCAGGAAGAATTGCAAAAGCAGAAACAGGACTGTTGGCTTACGGCCGACGATGATATGATCTTGTGGCTGATTGAAACGGAGCCGGAAAAGCGGGTCGCGCCGCTGCTGCGCTATATCATGTTGTGTTTGCAGGAGAAACTGCCGGATACGGACATTCAAGCTGGCGTCAGCGAAGAATTCACCGATATCCGACGACTGCGAAGCTACGCCGAGCACGCCCGTAAGGCGCTGTTCCTAAACCCGCAAAGGGACGTGGAAGCTCCCATCGCGTTTTATGATGATATGGTGTCCTACCAGCTGTTTGAACAGGCGAGGACGTCCCTGGATCTAAACGAAATGGCGGCCAGAGTGTTGGGCAATCTGCTGCGGGAGGAGCATCGGGACCTGTTGAACAGCTTGCGCCGCTATATTGAGCACGACTGCAACCAAAAGGATGCGGCCAAAGCGCTGTTTTGCCACGTGAACACCCTGTATTTCCGCTTGAAAAAGATCGAGCGGATGCTCCACCGGGACCTGAATCGGATGGACGATCTCTTTGATCTTATGCTGGCCTTGCGGCTGTATGATTTCTGCCAGGATGAGCTTGGCGGCAAGTAAACGAAGAACCAGTCCCCCGGCGCACGTGGCCCAAAGCCTGCGCCGGGGGGACCGGTTCTTTTTTCTCGCTTTTTTGCTGTGCGGTTGAAACAAAAAAATGAAAAGATATTGTGGTTCACCCACAATGAGAGGGAGGCGTGGAAAGAACGCGTTGGCAGCATAAGGCGCCCCCCTCCGAACCCTCGCGCGGCATTCCCCTTGAAACCGCCGCGTGGATTCCTGCCTTTATGATAAAAATTGGGGAGCAGACGGGGCGCGTTTCCTGTATTTTTGAACAAATTGTAAAAGCAAAAGGTGGCTTGTATCGCAAAGCCTTTCTTTTTATACTGCAAGAGAACTGATCATTTCGTATGAACGAGAACACGAAAAGAGGAATCGATATGGGCATAAAAAAATACAACACGGACAAATCAAAGGCGCTGCACCAGGCAGCGACCCCATACCTCTTGGACGGGGTGGGCAGCTCCTTTCACATCAACAGTTACCGGGACTATGCGGTGGCTATGACCCATGGCAAAGGGTCCAAGCTTTACGACTTGGATGGGAACGAGTACATCGACTACGTTTTGGGATTTGGCCCTATGCTGCTGGGGCACTGCCCGGATGCAGTAGACAAGGCCGTAAAAGCCCAGCTGGAGAAGGGGACGCATTTTTCCGCCCCCACAGAAGATATGCGGCGCTTGGCCAAACGGCTGACGGAGATCATCCCCTCCGCAGAGGTGGTCAGCTTTCAGAACTCCGGCACGGAAGTGGTCATGTTTGCCCTGCGCCTGGCGCGGGCCTACACGGGAAAGTACAAGATCGTTAAGTTTGAAGGACAGTATCACGGCTGGTCCGATGAGGAAAAGATCAGCATCGATGCGGACAGCGTGGCAGAGCTGGGGGAGCGAGCGCATCCCAACAAGATCATCCACACCAAGGGGCAGCGGCTCAGCTCAGCGGATGACTTGATCGTCCTGCCCTGGAACGACTTGGCGTGCCTAGAGAAAACCTTACAGGAACAAGGCCAGGAAATCGCCGCGGTGATCATGGAACCCTGCATGTGTGATTCCGGCCCCATCCTGCCCAAGCCGGATTACCTGAAAGGGGTCCGGGCGCTGACGCAGGCCCACGGCGTGCTGCTCATTTTCGACGAGGTCATCACAGGCTTCCGTATGGCGCTGGGCGGCGCACAGGAATATTACGGGGTCACACCGGATATCTCCACCTTCGCCAAGGCCATTGCCAGCGGGTATCCCATGGGGATGGTGGCCGGCAAGCGCGAGATCATGGAGTGCGGCATTCATGCCTCCGGTACGTTTAATGGCAATCCGGTAGGGGTTGCGGCTGCGTTGGCAACCGTGGAGGAATTGTCCAAGCCTGGGGTTTACCAGCGGTTTGACACGCTGGCGGAGCAGTTGGCCGGCGGCCTGCGCACACTGGCCGAGAAGTACCAGCTGAAACTGTATCTCCGCCATGTGGGCAGCATCTTCATCCTTTACTTTGGCTTTGATGAGGATGTGGACGATTTCCGCGACTGGCTGCAAAAGGCGGACACCCCGATGTATGAAAAATTTGTAGAGGGCTGCGAGGACTATGGCGTCCGCCTCACGGACCGCAGAGGCCGCCTGTACCTGTCCACGGCCCACACAGAGGAAGACATCCAGCGCACCTTAATCGTCGCGGACCAGGTTTTGGATGAAATTGTGAAAGGGGAACGGTAACATGAACGAATTTATGAAAGGCTTTCAGTTGGAGGGAAAAACAGCGCTGGTGACTGGCGGCGCGGCAGGGCTTTGTTACGCCATGGCGGAGGGCCTGCACCTGGCGGGGGCCGAGGTGGTGCTGATGGATATTTCCCCTACGGTAGCGGATTCCGCAGCCAAGCTGGGCGCGGCGGGGCCGAAGGTCCATTGGGTCCAGGGGGACTTGAGTGACCAGGAGGCCATCCCTGAGCTCTACGCACAGGCACTGGAGAAACTTGGCGGGCATCTGGACATCCTGGTCAATGGCGCTGGAATACAATTCCGCTGTAAGGCAGAGGACTTCCCGCGTGAGAAGTGGAACCAGATCATTGGGATCAACCTGAACGCGGTATTCCTTCTGGCACAGCAGGCCGGACGGACCATGCTGGAACAGGGCTATGGCCGGATCATCAACGTGGCCTCCATGACCTCCTTCTTTGGCAGCGAAATGATCCCCGCCTACAGCGCCAGCAAAGGCGCAATCGCGCAGTTGACGAAGGCGCTGTCCAACGAGTGGAGCGGACGGGGGGTCTGCGTGAACGCCATCGCGCCTGGGTATATGGTCACAAAGCTGACCGCGGATATGAAGGAAAAGAACCCCGCCCAGTATCAGGAGATCACAAGCCGGATCCCCATGCACCGCTGGGGCCTGCCGGAGGACCTCCAGGGAACGGTGGTCTTTCTGGCCAGCCAGGCAGCCGCCTATGTTACCGGCGCGATCATCCCGGTAGACGGCGGGTATCTGGGAAAATAACGCTTCCGTTACATCGCAAGCCATTTCAACAAAAAAGGAGTACATAGAACTATGGGCATGAAAATCAGTGTTTTATACTTGGGGCGGATGGAATTTCCCCGGTTCCGCCTCGTGGACTGCAAGGATGAATCCGTTATGGTGAAATCGCCGGTGGTGGCGCTGCTGATTCAGCACCCGACCTTGGGGAACATTCTCTACGACAGCGGAAACAGCCCGGAGTATGCCACTGTGTATACCGAGGCCATGCGCCACGACTATCCCATCACGGAGATGATCTCCATCCAGGACGCCTTGGCCGCGAGAGGACTCACCCCAGACGATATCGACCAGATCATCCTCTCCCATCTGCATTTTGACCATGCTGGGGGGCTGGAATACTTTGTGGGAACCAAGGCGATCCGCCACGTTTTGGTGGCCGAAGCCGATTTGAAAGAGGCTTATTTCCGCACGATGACGGGGAACGGCGGCGCTTACATCCGCTCTCTGTTCGATGTGGAAGGGATTCAGTTTGAAACGATCAATGAAAGCACAAAGCTGGCGGATGATCTGGAATTGTTCATTCAGCAGTCCCACACACCGGGCGTGATTGGAATGCTCCTGCGCACGGAGAACCACGGCACGATCCTCACCACCAGCGATACGATCTACACCCAGGACAGCTACGACAATGAACTGCCTCCGGGCGGAACGATCAACAAGACCCCGGAGGAATTTTACACGAACCTTGCGCGGATTCGGCAAATGGAGAAGGACTGCCACGCCACCCTCTTCTTCGGCCATGACTATGACCAGGTACGGCAGTGGGAGGCAAAGGGCTGGATCGACTGATCGTTTTTCTCATGTCCTCTGGCGGAGAACGGAACCGGGATGATTTCCGGGACAAAAGGAGAGAACAAGATGAATACGGAAAAGCACACAGGGACGGCTGCGTTGGGACAGGCCATTCGCGCCGGGACCATTGCCAAGGTGGGGAGTACCAAGCGCATTCAGGAACTGAACGGTATGCTCCATGGCAATCGGCCCAATGTGGATATCACACGTGCCCAGGTCTATACCAGGGTCTACAAAGAAACGGAAGGAATGCCCCCGCTCATGCGCCGCTACAAGGTGTCTGCCGCGGTGTACCGTGCGCTGAGCGATGTGGTCTACGACCATGAACAGCTGGTGGGCTGGCCTACCAAGCGTATCCGCGGCGCGAACTTTGCCATTGAGCTGCACGCCCATTGGCTGGCGGAGGATTTGCCGAACCTGCGCAGCCGGGAATATGACCCCTTTGAGATCACAGACGAGGATTATAAGGCGTTGGAAGAGGAACTGCTGCCCTATTGGAAGGACAAAACCATGGCGGTGCAGTGGGGGTATTATGTCAGTGAGGACGAGTGGAACCGCGCCCAGTTTGGCGGCATCTCCGATGTTTCCAACTACTTGTGCGCCAACGGCTCCCATTTTATCCCCGCCTGGACGGATGTGATCGAAAATGGCTTTGTGAAATATTATGAGCAGGCCAAGGAACTGCGCGGCAAGCTGGACCCCAACGACCCGGCGTCCATTGACAAAAAAATCTTCTACGACGGGATCATTGAAGTGCTGGAGGCGATCCGGGACTGGGGCCAGCGGATGTCCGCCGCCTGCGCCCGGAAAGCCGCCGGAGAAAAGGACCCAAAGCGCAAACAGGAGCTGGAAGGGATGGCTGCCATGATGAAGCGTGTGCCCTGGGGCCCCGCCACTTCCTTCCATGACGCCATAGAAACCGCCTGGGCAGTCTGCTTCTTCCTGTTTGTGGAGGGGGCCGGCCCGTCCATCACCTGGTCCCGTATCGACCAGTATCTCTATCCCTACTATAAAGCCGATGTAGAAAAAGGCATCCTGACACCGGCAACAGCGATGGAACTGATCGAGGAACTGTACGTCCGTGTCAACACCAATGTCTGGTTCCAGTCCAGCCAGATGGCCTACATCTTCGGCGGCTATTACCGCTACCCCCACTTGGACCTGGGCGGCTTGGATGAGAACGGAAAGGATGCCAGCAATGAGCTGTCCTATCTCTTCCTGCGCGCTATGCGCTATGCCCGCACCACCGCCCCCACCGTTTCGCTCATGCTGCACCAGAAAACACCGGACGCGCTGCTTCGGGAAGCCTGTGAGTTATCGGCGGAAGGAATGGGTCACCCGTCCTTCTTCAACTGCGAGAGCCTGTACGCCATGCTAGAGCACCGGGCCGCAGGGCCGGAGGGGCACTCCAAGTATTCCAGAAAGGAAATTTTGAAGTACGGCTCCCCCATTGGCTGTGTGGAACCTGGTGTAGAGGGCCGTCAGTACGGCCATACAGACTCCGGTATCATCAACGTGGCAGGGGCGATGCTGATGGCCGTGACCAACGGTGTGATGCCGGCGGAGTCCGACAATATGTTTGCGGGCAAGCTGCTGACCTTTGAGAGCGGCGCGCCGGACAGCTTCCAGACCTTCGATGAATTTTATGCAGCCGTGAAAGCCCAGGTCAAGTATGCCATTGAAGAATGCCATGGAAATCTGGTCATCTGCGAAAAGCTTCTGGCGGAACAGTTTAGCCTGCCTACCTTCACCATCCTGTTGGACGGCGCGTTGGAGCGGGCGGTGGACGCCACAGCAGGCGGCGCAAAGGTCAATATTGGCCCGACCATTCAAATGGTTGGCTTTGCCACCATGGCGGATTCGGTGGCTGCCATTAAGAAGGTGGTTTTTGACAAGAAAGAAGCCACCCTTCAGGAGGTCCGCGACGCCTGCATGAACAATTTTAAGGGCTATGAAGCCCTCCGCGCCAAGCTGATGGCCGCGCCAAAGTACGGCAACGACGACGACTACGTGGATTCCCTGGCGGCGGATTTGTGGAAGTGGTTTGCGGACTGCACCGTCCGCCTGAAAATGTACCGCGGACACTACTGCGACGCAGCCATTCAAATGGTTCAGTCCAATGTGGGTTACGGTGCCATGACCGGCGCGACACCCAACGGCCGTCTGGCGGGTATGCCCATTTCCGACACCATGTCCGCCTCCCAGCAGGCCGACACCCACGGCCCTACGGTTGCCGCCCGCAGCTATGGGAAATTGGACTTCCCCGCCTATACCAACGGAACGCTGTTGAATATGTGGGTCAGCCAGTCTGAAATGGTGGAGCAGTAAGTTTCTCGATTAGAATGCAATAGATACTTGAAAGGAGAGCGCTATGACAACTGTCCGTGATATCCCCATGGAGCTGCCAGAGGCGACCTATGTTCAACCTGTCTACAAGGAAGCAGGGATGAACAACTTCCTCAATCTGGTGCGCACAATGCTCAATGACTATGGTGTATACCATGTCCAGTTCAACACCATCAACAAGGAGACGCTGATTGACGCCAAGAAACACCCTGAAAATTATCCCACGCTGATCGTCCGCGTAGCCGGCTACAGTGTGTACTGGACGGACCTGGCTGAGCGGGTTCAAAACGACGTCATCAACCGCACCGAGCACAGTTTTTCATAACTCGGGCCTGCGAGGCAATGACCCGATGCAGGAGGGGATTCCCATGGAGGAAAAGAAAGCCCTTGTGTTTGACATTGGACGCTTCCGGAGTACCGACGGCGTGGGGATCCGCACGATCATCTTTTTTAAGGGGTGCCCTCTGCGCTGCCTGTGGTGCAGCAATCCCTTTGGATTGTCCCCCCAAAAGCAGCTTGTTGTGAACCGGGACAAGTGCAGTGGCTGTGGGGCCTGCGTGGAGGCCTGCCCTCATGGAGTCAATGTGATTTCGGGACCGGGTGAGGCGGTGAGTGTGGCGCATAGGGAATGCTTACTTTGTGGGCAATGCGTCAAAGTGTGTATTGCAGGGGCACGGATGATTTCCGGTGTAGAGTACACGGCAAGGGAGCTGTTCCATGAGGCCAACAAGGACGCCATGTTTTACCGGCGGGGCGGAGGCGGCGTGACCCTCTCTGGCGGCGAAGTGTTGTTGCAGCATGAGGTCGCGGCAGAGACGTTGCGTTTATGTAGGGAAGCTGGCCTAAATACCTGTATTGAGACCTCTGGCTTTGCACCCTGGGCGCATCTATGGCTGGTGGCGCAGTATTGTCACACGGTCTTTTACGATGTAAAACACATGGACCGCGAAAAAAGCAAGGCCCTTACCGGCGCTTCCAACGAGATGATCTTGGACAATCTTCAGCGGCTGTGCCACGTGCTGCCCTCGAAAGGCGGACGGGTGATCGTCCGGATGCCAGTTGTCCCAGGCTATAATGATACAGACGAAGAGATCATCCGTGCGGCCCGTTTTGTTGCGACATTGGAAAACCATCCGGAATGGAACTTGCTGTTGTACCATGATTTAGGCGCAAGTAAATACGCAATGATCGGTCAGCAATACGCCTTACCAGGCCATATAGAAAACCGGAAGAAGAAAGATGCCAGAATACAGGAGATCTACGAACTATGTAAAAAATATGCACCTGGCATCCGGGTCAGCATCGGGGGTGATGCGATCCAAAGGGGATGTGAGTGAAGAGCAGACTGGTTTACGATACAAAAGGAGGTCTTTATGTCATTTAGTGAAATTACAATGTGGATCATGGCGATCTTGGCCCTGGTGGGTGGCATCGACCGGATCATAGGGAACAAACTGGGCCTGGGCGAAAAATTTGAAGAGGGCTTCAACGCCATGGGGCCTTTGGCCTTGGGCATGGTGGGAATCGTATGCCTTGCCCCTGTGATTTCTGATATCGTGGCGCCGCTCATTGCCCCGGTGCTATCCCTGATTGGCGCGGACCCAGCCATTTTTGGCTCAATCCTGGCAAACGATATGGGGGGCTATCAGCTTTCTATGTCCCTTTCCACCAATGAGCAGGCCGGGCTGTACTCCGGTTTGATCGTGGCCTCCATGCTGGGCAGTACACTGGTGTTTTCCATCCCAGTGGGCCTGAGCCTGATCGACAACGAGGACCGTCCGTACTTCGCCAAAGGCCTGCTGATCGGTATGATCACGATCCCGGTAGGTTCCATCGCAGGCGGACTCATGGCCGGTTACGACATCGTCATGGTTCTGCTCAATACCGTTCCCGTTTTGATCGTCTCTATTCTTCTGGCCATTGGCCTGAAGTTTATCCCCGACGCGATGACCAAAGGCTGTGTCATATTCGGAAAGTTCGTGATCATTTTAATTACAGTCGGCCTCACGGCTGCCGCCTTTGAATTCATGACAGGAGTGGTGCTCATCCCCGGTATGGCACCCATCGAAGAGGCCATGAGCACCGTGGCGGGGATTGCCATCGTTTTGCTGGGGACCTTCCCGCTGCTCTCCATGTTGACAAAGGTGCTGGACAAGCCCCTCACCGCGGTGGGACAGAAAATCGGTCTGGATGCCAATTCCGCCGCAGGTATGTTCTTCTCCCTTGCCAACAGTATCCCTGTATTCAAAATGATGAACACCATGAGCAACCGGGGAAAGATCGTCAACATTGCGTGGCTGGTATGCGCCGCCGGGGCGTTGGGCGACCATGTTGGCTTTACCGCAGGCGTTCACCCGGAAGCGATCGCACCTGTTGTGCTCTCAAAGCTGTTTGGTGCCGCCGTAGCGGTTGTGATCGCGCTGGCAATGACAAGAGATATGGCCGTGAAAGCGGCGGAGAGCAAATAAACAAACTGGATCATGAAAGGACTGGAAAACTATGCGAGACATTATCAATTTGGGCGTTGTGAACTTCAAAGTGGCCACAGGGGACAAGCAAGCAAACCTTTCCAGAATCAAGGAGTATGCCATTGCGGCAGGGAAGCGCGGTGCGGATATGATCGTCTTTCCGGAAATGTGCCTGATGGGATATGACTATTTCATCGACGAGAAGATCGACCGGAGCGAAAAGATTGCCGCAACGGAAACCGTAAACGGTCCGTCGGTGAAGGTTTTGGAAGCCGTGGCCAAGGAATACGGGATGTACATCATCTTCGGGATGTCCGAAAAACGTTCCGAGGATGCGGAGGACCTGTATAACTCGGCGGTTGTCCTAGGTCCCAATGGCCTGGTCGGGTCCTATCAGAAGATACACCCCTTTGGCACGGAAAATCTGTGGTGCAAAAAGGGGGAGGACCCCTTCATCTTTGATACGGAGTGGGGTCCCATCGGGCTGGGCATCTGCTATGACAGCTATCAGTTCCCGGAATTGGTCCGCTATTATGTGTATAAGGGTGCGCGTCTGTACCTGAACCCCACAGCTGTAATCGAGGAGATTCCCAACGAGGGCAGCCGGGAGGCATTTCGCCGCTGCTACACGCCACATCTGGAATACAGTGTGCTGGCAAGTTCCATCTATATCGCAAGCTCCAACCTAACCGGCTACGATGCCACCAGTTATTTCGGCGGTGGCAGCATGATTATCGGTCCCAAGACCAATGCGTTCGGAGAAGTGGACGTGACTTGCTATTGCGGGGACGATAACAACTATCAGGTCGGTCTGTTCTTGGAGACGATTGATCTCTCCCTGGGCGTCCGCCACCAGTGCATTGACAATCCGTGTGCTGGTGAGCCTGACTTCAGACCCGAAATTTACAAGAAGTTCTATGAATAAACAGTGCGGAGGATTTTCCTTGTCTCTAACATGTAGTCCCTCCTCATGCCAATACTAGAGGGTTCGGTATTTCCTGCTTTCTATTTCTCCCATAATAAAAGGGCCAAAAACCAGCAAATTCAGCTGGTTTTTGGCTCTTTTGGCACCGAAGAGGAAAGAATCAAAAAGTTGTAACACTTGGTTCGGATAAGGTATACTACAAACGAACAAAGGAGGAAGCAGCATGGCCCAAGTCTATAGCGAAGAATGCCGGATATTACAACCACATACTGCAAATTTCCCTGTCTTTTTCCCAAAAGAAATCCAGGATATTCACAAAAGAATCGCAGAACTGCAAAAAGAAAATCTTTTCCTAAAGCCGCTCTCTCAGCTTTTTCAATGCCCGCTGTTTGATCTGGTTGATATTTTGCTTACTGGTCGAAAAACGCTCTGCGATTTCCACAGAGCGATACCCCCAATAATAGACCAGAAGCAATACCTGGCGTTCTTTTTCTGTTAAGCTGGGACATAGGTCTAAGAGGTCAAGGAACTGCTGTTTTTCCCGCTTGTCCTCATAGGCAATGGCCTCCAACTTCTGGGCCTCCGTGGCGTCGTCCAGGGAGGCCACTGCCTGGGGGCGGGAAAAGTACTGTTTCAAAAAAGCGTTGTATGTATTGCGGACAGAGGCGGCGATGTAGTTCACCAGAGCACCGTCCTCTGTATTGCGCAGCTTGTCCAGGGGCAAGGCATAGACCAACTCGATAAAGGCCAGCGTCATGTCGTTGAGGGCATCTTCCCAAAAGAGCTTACGGCTGTATTTCTTTAAAATTGGCTCGAATTTCTCGATCAGGGCTTCCATCTCTTCAGAGCAGCCCTGTTGGGCACGAACGATTTGCTCCATCAGCATTTTATAGACTCCTATTCCGGGGGGATAGAAGTTAGGGATAAAAATGCTACGATAAAGTAAACGTCCGCTTCAAAATATGCAGTTTTTTATTTCATATCTTGAAAAGCACAAAGAGAGAGAGGTTGCCCTATAAAATAAAACGAGACTGTGCGCAAATTGCAACACAGTCTGACAAGAAATTTCAATATTTTTCTAAATTTTACAAATTATAGCGGGCCCCGTCAGTAGCACGGGGCCCGCCTTGGTGTTTGAGCGTTGGGAGTTAAGATGAGTAATCAGTAAGTGACAACACTTGAATATTTTACTTCATCATCAACAAGTGTTCCGCTGGAATTATATACCTTAATTGATGTTTTTAAACGATAGCTAGAACCTTTATCAGCAATTCTACTTGCATCTAAAGGGTGACGAGTTCCACCGGAACTTGTCCAAGTGGCTATTGCTTTGAATTCTCTTCCAGGTCCCCCTTGTAATGTCCAGGTTATATTTGCAGAATACCCTGTTTTTATGGTCACCAAGTCCTTACAAAAAACGGTTCCAGAAGAAATTGTTACAAGGGGATCTGCCCTTAGAAGTCCGATATACATCGGTTCGATTGCAGATGGCTGAGCAGCCAATGCTGTTGTTCCGCTACCAAGAATGATAAGTAGGCTCATAAGAACTACTATGCTTTTTGCTGTGTGTCTTTTCATAAATACCTCCCATTATTAGCCAACGCTCATAAAGAAGACACACATTTGCTTTAAATGCAACAAAAAATTTTCTTTCAGGCAATACTTTCTGCTATTTTTAGCATAGTTTCTATAGATAGCCCCTCTGTATTAACGAAATAAACAATATTTTTTTCAGTGTCTAACCAAAGGATTCTTGCTTCCTTGTTTTTTGTAATCAAGGTTGCTTCAAATCCATGCATTGTTGTAGAAATAATGTTAGCATCTTCTGTGTCGATAGAAGAAGTTCCGATGGGAAGGGATTTTTCAATCATAATGACATTCCCTTGGTTATCTTCATAATCTTCCCAAGAGTGGTTACTGATAGAGCCTTCCTCGCGAATATAGAACCCATCTGGAAGCCACCCAACATTGATTTCAAGGTCTTTGGGAGTTTCGGCATCCGTTTGATAAGTGAAATCGGTGTGGGTTTCATATATGTTTTTAATTGTATTGATAACTTTTGCCCGTACATTAGGGAACGCCGCAAAGGTAGCACCCATCAAAAGGGCAAGCAAGATAACGGCAACAACCGCCACCCGGAGCCCCTTGCGCAGGGTGCCCGTGTGCCGGCGTTGCGGTTTCTTTTTGGTAAAGGCAGTTTGAATGGTTTTGTAGGCGTGCTGTTGGATCGCTTGGGGTACCTCCGCGTCGGGGATTTCTAGCAGATGCTGGTTCTCTTCCAGCATCTGCGCTCCCTCTGCCTGGGCCACCCGGTCCATCATGATCTTAAATAGGATGTCCTCATATTCTAATTGCAGTTCTTCTTCCCGTTTCATGTTTTCATCTCCTTTTTTTGCATTTGTGCCAAAACCTTTTTCCGCACGCGGGTCAATTTCATGCGTACGCTGGCGCTTTGGCAGTGGAGCCCGGCGGCCAGCTCCTGGTCGGTATAGCGCAGGATGTAACGCCCCTCCAAAAGGAAACGGTCTTCTTCAGGCAGTTCCTGCCAGACGTCCCAAAAGCGCTCCATCTGCTCCTGGGAAATGATCCTGTCCTCAAAGGAGGGGGCTGGGGAGGGAAGCCGTTCCATGTCGTCGGTCCAGGGGAGGATATTCTTTTCTTCCGTGGCCCGCTTGCGCAGGTAGGAATAGGCCGTGTTGCGCACAGCCACGCAGATGTACGCAGCCAGGGGGGCTTCTTCCATGGTCTGTAACAGAGGCACCTTCTGGGTCAGCTTGAGCAGGGTCTCCTGCACCACATCTTCCCTGGCGTGGGGAGCGCCGGGGAGATGCTTGCTGGCCACAGAGTACATCAGGCGGGCGTAGCGCTCATAAAGCCGGCAGAGGAATGCCTGCGGGTTTTCTTCTGCGTCGGTGCAGGAAAAAATGGAAATCATGGCTCATACCTCTTTCTCTCTTTGTGCCGCGGACAGGGAACTGGAAACATCCCCTAATAGGAGACATCACAATATCCTGTTTGCAACAATTTAAAAAAATTTCTTTTACTCTAATTTTATCATATTTTTAGCGTATAATTGGCATAAAATATTGTATTTCTGCATATTTCGAGCGTTTCGTTCCTGGGAATATATAATAGGAATCAATACATTGCTGGAGCGTGTACAATGGCAAAATTCGGAGAAATCTTACAGGAATTGAGAAAAGATCGCGGGCTGTCGCAGCAGGACCTGGGGAAAATTTTGCATGTGACACCTGGTACGATTTCAAATTATGAGAATAATGTCAGTCTCCCTGGGGTGGAACGGTTGGTAGAAATGGCAGAGTTTTTCCAAGTGTCAACAGATTACTTGCTGGGGCGGTGCAGTTCCAGGCTCTCTCCCGATGCTTGGAACAAGGCTGCTTTAGGGGAACGCACCGTGGGGGAGCTTATCCATACAATTCGCGGCTTGTCCCCGGACCAACGGGGGGCACTGGCTTTTTGATGAGAAGATGGATTCCCTGTCCGACGACCCAATTGAGGACTTCTTGGAACAACAAAGTATTTTGGATGATTTGGACTGCCTGCGTCGGGTTTGGCCCAAACTGGACCCGCGCAGCCAATACCTCTTAGAAGCACGGTATATTTTAGAAAAGCCGTTGGATAAGATGGCAGAGGATTTGGATATGAACCCCGGGAGTTTACGGGTGTTTCTCACCAGGGCAAAGCGGCGAGCCAAAGCCCTGATGCTTGCAGAGATGCCTGAGGAATAATTTTCCCTCTATTATTTACAACGTGATATCCTGGAAAATGCAACAATAAATTTGGGTGTGCCGCAGACAAACGCTGCGGCACACCCGGTTGGAGGCTATGCGGGGTTGGTTTCTGTGGCGTTATGCCCAGTGGTCAATGCGGAACTCCTCGCCGTAGTTGTTGATGTTCAGAAGCTGGGCTTTGGGGAACTCTTCGGTCCAAGCCACCTGACAAAGGTTGGTGTTGATTCCCCAGAGTTCATACTTGCTGCCGTTATAGATGCCGTTGTTGGCAAACTTGCCGCCAATCATGTAGGTTTCATCCGAGTTATTGCTGACATTGCCAGAGGAGGGAACCAGAGAGGCAAAGCGGTAATACCCGCACCAGCCGTTTTCACGCTTCGCTGCTTTGAACGTACGGTCAAACGTTGTGCCAACGTTCTTTCCGTTTGCATCCAGGAACTGAACGTACATGTGTACGTGTTCATCGTCGATGGGCTTTACAACAACACTTGCGGTGGCAGCGTTGCTGGGAGACGTGTACGCCTCAAAGGAGCCCCAGGCTTTGCCCAACACATCGTAGTAGAAGGGGAACCAGCCCTTTCCAGTGCTGCACAGGCCTGCATCAAAGCCATCAGTCCCCTTGGCTTGGAGGCCCAAGGAAATATAGGCGTTCCGGGGAATTGCTGCGGATACTTTCAGCTGTGTCGGCAAAACAATGCTTGAAAATACCTCTGTGTACGTCTTGGTAGAGAGTTCCTTAGAGAAGGCATAGAAGTAGCCTCCGGCATCTTCCTGGTGGAAGCTTGCGCTGGTGCCTTTGTACATATGGGTGTTACTCATTGGTTTCATTTCCTTTCGTGTTTGGTTTCGTGTGCACACATAAGGGAAAGAAAACTTCTGCATTGAGAAGTAAACGCTGGAAGAAATGAAATTATTTTTCTTTTTTATGTTGCAAATCGTAGCTTGCCGCGTTGTATTAATTGGAGACGTATTTGTACCTGCCGCCCCAGAGCGGCGCCGAGAAAGGAGAACCCTATGAAACGATGGAAAACCCTAACAGCGACCCTGTTGGCTGCGGCGGTCCTGCTGCCCACAGCCCAGGCTGCTCATACCCACCCGGAGGTTCCACCCCTGGAAGATCCCGGCATTTATTCTGCCTGGGCAAAGGAGGGCGTCCAACGGGCCCGGGCTGAGGGACTTTCTATGAGTACCGGCAACAGCGATTATACCATCCCTGCCACCCGGAATGAATTCCGCGATGCCGCTATGTCGTATGTAGTCGCTAACCAGGAGCAGGCCTACCTGCCTGAGCTGGTGGAGTACTATCTGGCAGAAAAGGACGAGCAGGGCGAGATGAAGCTGGTTTTTCAGGATAAGCCTCTGGTCGTTGGGACCGACCGGGACAACTCCATCGCCTATTACCTGGGTTTGGTGGACGGCCGGAAGCCTGGCTATTTCGACCCCGACGCCCAGGTCACCCGCCAGGAGGCGGCGGTGATGCTGGCCAAGGCCTACCGGGTAATCGGCAAGGACCTCCCAGAGGATACCAAAGAACTGCCCTTCACCGACAAGGATCAGATTGCTGACTGGGCCCAAGAGAGCGTGGCGGCGATGTATACCTGGGGTATCCTCCAAGGCAAGGAGGACGGGAGCTTCGATCCCCAAGGTCCTTTTACCCGGGAACAATGCTTGTTGACCTTCCTGCGGCTCTATGAAAATGCCCCCGTGAGCCGGAAGAATGGGAACGTGGAGCCAATGTTCACCTATCAACAGGTGATGGAGATGCTAGAAAAGCATGTCCATCGCGAAGAGAAGCATCTCATGGAGTTTTCCCGCTGGGAAGGCTCCACTGCTACCGTGATTCGCCAGCTTTCTCAGGGGCCGGTGTTTAGTGTCACTAGAACCTTTTTTGTCTATCAGGATGGCCGCTGCCGCTTTTTTGACCTTGGAGTGTGTAACATCCATGGCTCAATCCTGAGCGGCTCTGTGGAGGTGAAGGATGGGGCATTTTCTGAGGATGGCCGTATTTTCACCTGCACGGCAGTGCTGACAGGGGACAGCAAAGCAGACAATGGCAGCGAGGAGGGCGTAGTTGTCCACCGGGCCGGGCTATACCACATCACCGTGGATGTGGAGACCCTGGAAGTGACCCAGACCTGGGAGCCCTTGCCGGCCTGAGGGTGACGGAGAAATCAGCAAACAGAACAACGTCCCGGAAAGAAAGCACTTTCCGGGACGCTTCTTTTCTATTACTTACAACGCCGTATTCTGAAAAATGCAACAATAAATTTGGGTGTGCCGCAGACAAACGCTGCGGCACACCCGGTTGGAGGTTATGCGGGGTTGGTTTCTGTGGCGTTATGCCCAGTGGTCAATCTTGAACTCTTCGCCGCTGGACGTAATATTCGCCAACTGCGCCTTCGGGAACGTCTCCACCCAAGCAACCTCACAGAGGCTGGAACTTCCTGTGATGCCCCAGGGTACATAGGTTTTGCCGTTGTAAATCCCCGTGTTCGTGAACTTGCCGCCGAGCATATAAGTCTCATCGGAGTCATTGCTGGGGCTGGAATTAGAGGGGATCAAGGAGGCGAAGCGGTAGTAGCGGTTCCAGCCACTTCGGCGTGCAACATCTAAATCACGGTCAAATGTTTGTCCAACATTTTTGCCATTTGCATCCTGAAACTGGATATACATATGGACCTTGGTGTTGCTAATTGGCTTTATGACAATACCTGCATTGGTTGCATTGCTGGGGGCAGTGAACTCCTGGAACACCATACTATGGTGAAGATTTACCTCTTTTCCCTCTGAATTAATTATTGTATCATAGGGTTTACAGTCATGATAGCAAGGAAACCAGCCCTGGCCGAAATTTCCTAAGCCCATATCAACGCCAAATGCTTCTTTGCAGCGAATACCAAAAGCGATATACGCATTTCTGGAAATTGCTGCTGTCTGTTTCAGCCGTGTAGGCAGAACAACGTTCGCAAAAACCTCCGTGTAAGTTGCTGTGGACAGTTCTTTGGAATAGGCATAGAAATAGCCGCCAGCATTTTCGTCCTTGAAAATCACCTCGTTGTTGGAGCTTCCTTTGTACATGTGACGCATATTTTTTATTTCCTTTCGTCTTTGTATTGTGTGCACACATGAGGGAAGGAAGGAATTTGCAGCAAAAAGTAAACGGGAAACAAAAACTTTTAATATTTCTGTTGCAAATCAACTTTTGCTGCGTTGTATATAGCAGAGGCATATTGTACCTTCCGCCCCAGGGCGGCACAGAGAAAGGAGAACCCTATGAAACGATGGAAAACACTGACGGCGGCCCTGTTGGCTGCGGCGGCCCTGCTGCCCACAGCCCAGGCTGCCCACACCCACCCAGAGGTTCCACCCCTGGAAGATACCAACCTGTATTCCTCTTGGGCAAAGGAGGGCGTACAGCGGGCTCTGGCCGAGGGTATTTCTATGGATATTTCGGGCGATTATACCGTCCCCGCCACTCGGAACGAATTTCGGAAGGCAGCTATGACTTACGTAGCGACCAATCAGGAGCAGGACTTTCTGGGGTCGCTCGTGGCGCGCTATCTGGCCGAGAAGGACGAGCAGGGCAATATGAAGCTGGTTTTTCAGGACAAGTTGGAGGACGTTGAATACAACCGCCAGACAGACCGAGGAAACTCTCTCGCCTATTACTTAGGCGTGGTGGATGGCCGCAGCCCCGGCCATTTTGATCCGGACGCGCCAATCACTCGCCAGGAGGCGGCGGTCATGCTGGCCAAGGCCTATCGGGTGGTGGGGAAGATGCTCCCAGAAGTGAGCGAAGACCTTCCCTTCCAAGATGTGGAGCAGATTGCTGACTGGGCCAAGGAAAGTGTGGCGGTGATGTATCACTGGGGTATCCTCCAAGGGAAGGAGGACGGGAGCTTCGATCCCCAGGGCTCCTTCACCCGGGAACAATGCCTGTTGACTTTACTGCGGCTCTGTGACAGCGCCCCTGTGAGCCGGAAGAACGGAAATGTGGAGCGTATGTTTACCTATGACCAGGTTATGGGGGTGCTGGGAGAAGAGAATGAGCTTGCCCGCTGGGAAGGCCCCACCGCTACATTGATTCGCCATATTTCTATGGGGCCATTGATTCGTCCCACTACCACCTTTTTCGTCTATCGGGATGGACGCTGCCGCTTTTTTGACCTTGGAATATGTAACATCCATGGCGTAATCCTGAGCGGCTCTGTGGATGTGAAGGATGGGGCATTTTCTGAGGATGGCCGTATTTTCACCTGCACGGCAGTGCTGACAGGGGACAGCAAAGCAGACAATGGCAGTGAGGAGGGCGTAGTCGTCCACCGGGCCGGGCTATACCACATCACCGTGGATGTGGAGACCCTGGAAGTGACCCAGACCTGGGAGCCCTTGCCAGCCTGAGGGTGACGTAGGAATCAGCAAACAGAGAAAGCGCCCTGGAAAGAAAGCTCTTTCCGGGGCGCTTCTCTGTTTTACTGCACAGGCTCCACCATCTGCGCCGGGCCCCAGAAGCGGGTGTAGAGGGTGTCAACGCCAATTTGAAATTGTAAGAAAACGCCGAAGAAATTTTGTAGTTTTTCGGCGGGGGGGGGTAACAAAACTAAGCGTTTCCTTGCTCAAAAAGAG